>JAKFFK010000296.1:0-21071 GCA_036675285.1 Paucimonas sp.
GATGAATCGGATGCGTCGTTTCTGAACCTGTCGCCGTGCATCGAGGTCATCACCAATATCGATGCCGATCATATGGAAACCTATGATCACGATTTCGCCAAGCTGAAACAGGCATTCGTCGAATTCACCCAGCGTCTGCCGTTCTATGGCGTGGCGATGCTGTGTATCGATGATGCGCATGTGCGCGAAATCATGCCGCTGATTTCCAAGCCGATCGTGACCTATGGTTTTCATGAAGAAGCGCAGGTGCGGGCAGTCGATGCGCAAGCGGTCAACAGCCATATGGAATTCACGGTAATCCAGCAGGATTATGCGCCGCTCAAAGTGCGCCTGAACCAGCCCGGCATGCATAACGTGCAAAATGCGTGCGCTGCAATCGCCATTGCGCGCGAACTGGGCGTTGACGACGCAGCAACTCAAAAAGCGCTCGCCGAATTTCATGGCGTCGGCCGGCGCTTTACGCGTTATGGCGACATAGAGATCCCCGCAACTGATGACGTGGCCGGCGGCACGTTCACACTGGTGGATGACTATGGCCATCATCCTGTGGAAACAGCAGCCACGCTGGCAGCAGCCCGTGGGGCCTATCCGGGACGTCGCCTGGTCCTGGCTTTTCAGCCGCACCGCTATACCCGTACCCGCGACTTGTTCGAGGATTTCGTGAAGGTGCTGTCGAGTACGGATGCGCTGGTGCTGGCCGAAGTGTATGCCGCTGGCGAACAGCCGATTGTCGCCGCTGATGGCCGTGCGCTGGCGCATGCATTGCGGGTACGCGGCAAGGTTGACCCGGTATTTGTAGAGGATATCAGTGAGATGCCTGCCACGATCATGAATATCGTCAGGAACGGTGATGTGGTCGTCACTATGGGCGCCGGCTCGATCAGCGGCGTGCCTGGCAAACTGACGCAGTTGAATTAAGCGTCAATCAAGACGCAAGTTTATATATGAGCAAACAAGACATGGCCACAGAATTCGGAAAAATAGGAGTGCTGTATGGCGGACGTTCCGCCGAACGCGAAGTTTCGCTGATGTCGGGCGAGGGCGTGTTGGCGGCATTGAAAAGCAAAGGCATCGATGCGCATGGCTTTGATCCGGCGCTGCGCAGCCTGTCGGATCTGGCGGCAGAAAAATTCGACCGCGTTTTCATCGCGTTGCATGGCCGTTATGGCGAAGATGGCACCTTGCAGGGCGCGCTGGAACAACTCGGTATTCCGTATACCGGCTCTGGCGTGATGGCCTCGTCAATTGCCATGGACAAGGTCATGACCAAGCGCATCTGGCTCAGCCATGACTTGCCGACGCCGCGGTTTCTGGTGCTGGACGCGCAAGCGACGGCGTGCGAAGAATTGCGTAAGGTGGCCGATCAGCTGGGTCTGCCGCTGATGCTGAAGGCGCCGCACGAAGGTTCCACCATAGGCATCAGCAAGGTCAACGACTATGCTGGCATGGACGAAGGCTTTACCCACTGCGCCAAATACGACGAAGCGGTGCTGGCTGAGGAATTCATCACCGGCCGCGAGCTGACCGTGCCGGTGCTGGGCAGGGGGCGTAGCGCGCGGGCGTTGCCAATAGTCGAAATCCGTGCGCCCCAGGGCAACTACGACTATCAAAACAAGTATTTCAGCGACGACACGCAATATCTGTGTCCGGCACCGCTGGATGCCGCGCTCACGCAGAAAATTCAGACGCTGGCGGTACGCGCTTTCAATGCGATTGGCTGCGTCGGCTGGGCACGTGTGGATTTCATGCTGCGCGCCGACGATAGCGAACCGTTCCTGCTGGAGCTGAATTCGTCGCCCGGCATGACCGGTCATTCGCTGGTGCCGATGTCGGCCAAGGCTGCCGGCGTTAGCTACGAGGATTTGTGTGTCGAGATTCTGCGCTCGGCAGCGCTGGATTTGCAGGTGTCGGCAGACTGGAAGCCGGTTTAAGAAAGCGAATGCGCAACCATCATGTGGCATGACATCAAAATGTTGAATGCAGCTTCCAGCTTTCTGCTGGGATTGTTCGCGCTCGCATTGCTGGGCACCGGCCTGTGGTGGCTGGCGCAGCGGCCGATGTTTACGCTGCAGGTGATCCAGATCGAAGGGGCTGAAAGGGAGGTGCGGCGCGTCAGTCCCTCGACGGTCAGAAGCGCCGCGCTGCCGCGCATCAAGGGAAATTTTTTTACCGTCAACCTGAACACGGTGCGCACGGCATTTGAAGCGGTGCCATGGGTGCGCAAGGCGAAGGTGCGGCGTGAATGGCCGAACCGTCTGATTGTGACCCTGGAGGAGCATGTGCCGCTGGGTACCTGGGGCCAGGAAGGGCGTTTGCTGTCGGTGAAGGGCGATGTGTTTGTCGCCAATCTGGCAGAAGCCGAGGAAGACGGGGATTTACCGGGATTCTCCGGGCCTGAGGGCAGTGAAAAGGAAGTGGTGGCACGCTTTCGTGAGTTGCAGTCATGGTTCGCGCCGGCGCATCTGGCGCCGGATTCAGTGCAGCTGTCGGGCCGGTATGCATGGACGGTCAAGCTGGACAATGGCATGACAGTTGATCTGGGGCGCGAACAAAGCAGCACCACCCTGAAAGAGCGCGTCAGTCGGTTGGTGGCGGTCTATCCGCAACTGGTGGCGCGGCTGCAGGACCGCATCGAGAATGTGGATATGCGTTATCCGAACGGCATGGCATTGCAGGCCAGCGGCTTGGGCTTGGCAATGGAGAAAACGGAGTCATCACGAAATCGCTGATGCCAGAATATTCGGCAAGAAAAAGCAGCAGCGATTTCGTGATCGCCCCTGATAAGTAAAAACGGAACAACATGACTAAAGACGCAAAAAATTTGATTGTCGGCCTCGATATCGGCACTTCCAAGGTGGTGGCGGTGGTGGCCGAGGTGTTGCCTAACGGCCGGCATGAAGTGATCGGCCTCGGGCAGCATGATTCAAAGGGCTTGAAAAAAGGCGTCGTCGTCAATATTGAAGCTACCGTCGAGTCAATTCAGCGTGCGCTGGAAGAAGCCGAGTTGATGGCCGACTGCAAGATCAGGAATGTATTTACAGGGATTGCCGGCAGTCATATCCGCAGTTTCAATTCGAGTGGCATGGTGGCGATCAAGGACAAGGAAGTCACTGCGACCGACGTGGCGCGGGTAATTGAAACCGCCAAGGCGGTGAATATTCCGACCGACCAGCAATTGCTGCACACGGTGCCGCAGGAATTCATTGTCGATAGCCAGGAAGATGTGCGCGAACCGATCGGCATGAGCGGCATCCGCCTGGAAGTGAAGGTCCATATTGTGACTGGCGCGGTGTCGGCAGTGCAGAACATTGTCAAGTGCGTGCGCCGTTGCGGACTGGAAGTTTCCGATCTGATCCTGCAGCCGATGGCATCGGCCGATGCAGTATTGACGCCGGATGAAAAAGAACTTGGCGTGGTGCTGGTCGACATCGGCGGCGGCACTACCGATGTGGCGGTGTTTACCGAAGGCGCGATCCGTCACACCGCAGTGATTCCGATTGCCGGCGACCAGATTACCAACGACATTGCAATGGCCCTGCGCACACCGACGTCGGAAGCAGAGGAAATCAAGCTGCGCTACGGCGTGGCCAAGCAGGTGCTTGCCGACCCGAACGAGACGCTGGAAGTGCCAGGCTTGGGCGATCGCGGTCCGCGCAGCCTGTCGCGTCAGGCATTGGCGGCGGTAATCGAGCCGCGTGTGGAAGAACTGTTTGCGCTGGTGCACCAGGTGGTGCGTGAATCGGGTTACGAGGAAGTACTGTCGAGCGGTATTGTATTGACCGGTGGCTCGTCAATGATGCCTGGCATGGTCGAGATGGCCGAGGATATTTTCCTGAAACCGACTCGACTGGGTACGCCGGATTACAGCGGGCAGCTGGCAGATGT
Source organism: Paucimonas sp. (assembly GCA_036675285.1). Lineage (GTDB taxonomy): Bacteria > Pseudomonadota > Gammaproteobacteria > Burkholderiales > Burkholderiaceae_D > Paucimonas. The sequence goes on from JAKFFK010000296.1 coordinate 3,886, forward strand.
GGTGCGCAGTCCGCGGTATGCGACGGTGCTCGGCTTGCTGCTGGAAGCCAAAAAACAGTACTTGCGCGGTCATATCGTCACCCGCCAGGATGGATCGGTGAAGGCAATCTGGCAGCGCATGAAAGAATGGTTTTTGGGGAATTTCTAACTGATTGCGGGACAGCGTTGAGCGAAGCGGTACTCTGTCCTCAACTAAGAGCGTCTAACATAATGAAGCGGGCTTGCATGGCGGACCCATGCGGATGCCTGCTAGGCGTGCGACGAGCCAAGGGTGGTTCCCCTTGGCGAGAAGCACAACAACGCAGGGGCCGCATGGGGGTGGCAGGCAGGCTTGTTTCATTGTGTTAGACGCTCTAAATATAACTGGATGGGTTTTATTAAACACAGCGGCACTCTGACCGAAATGAATTAAGTAGGATTTTTATTTTTATAATGTAGCAACCCGCAGTTAGCAGTTGCTAGTCGCCACGCCAAGCGGTGCCTATCGACTGAAAACTGCCAATTTATTATTAAGGAGTCACATCATGGAAATCGATATGCTGGATAACGCTTCACTGGGAACAGTGATCAAGGTCGTTGGTGTCGGCGGCGCCGGCGGCAATGCCGTGCAACACATGATCAACAAAGGCGTATGCGGCGTCGAATTCATTGCCGCAAACACCGATGCGCAAGCGCTGAAGAATTCCAAGGCGCATAACGTGATCCAGATCGGTGAAACCGGACTGGGCGCCGGCATGAAGCCGGAAGTCGGCCGCCAACTGGCAGAAGAAACGCGTTCCCGCATCGAAGATGCGCTACGCGGCGCGCATATGGTGTTTATTGCAGCTGGCATGGGCGGTGGCACTGGTACCGGCGCCGCGCCGATTGTCGCGCAAATTGCAAAGGAACAAGGCGCATTGACAGTGGCGGTGGTATCCAAGCCTTTTTCTTACGAAGGCAAGAAGTGCATGGAAATCGCCGACGAAGGTCTGGAAGCACTGGGCCAGCACGTCGATTCGCTGATCGTGATTCTGAATGAAAAGCTGGAAGAAATTTACGAAGACGACAGCATGATCGAATGGCTCCAGCATGCCGACGATGTGCTCAACAATGCGGTCGCCGGTATTGCCGAAATCATCAATGTGCCGGGCCACATCAATGTCGACTTCAACGACGTGAAAACCATCATGGGCGAGCAGGGCAAAGCCATGATGGGTACCGCCACGGCATCCGGCGTCGATCGTGCCCGCATCGCTGCCGAGCAGGCGGTGGCGTCGCCGCTGCTGGACGGCATCGACCTGTCAGGCGCGCGCGGCGTACTGGTCAATGTCACTGCCAGCCGCAACCTCAAGGGCAAGGAAATCAAGGAAGTCATGGCCACTGTGCGTGCCTTTGCCGCGCCGGATGCATCGATTGCGCAGGGCATCGCTTATGATGACACCATGGGCGACGATATCCGTGTGACCGTGGTTGCCACTGGCCTGGGCCGCGCCCGCAAGAATGTGCAGTTGGTGCAAACGCCGATGCTGCGTACTGGCACCCATAATGAGCCGATCGCTGCCGCTGCGCTGGGTGGCCATCAAGGTTCCGCAGGCATGGCACAATCCGGCACCGCGTTTGAAGGCTTGAAGGCGCCGGCGGTCTGGCGTCGTGAATCGGCGTCCGAGACGGTGCGCGCGCTGGAAAAAAACGGTATGGAAACCTACGATATCCCGGCCTTTCTGCGCAAGCAGGCTGACTGATGCTGCTCGGCACCTGAAGTTGTCCGGTTCTGCAGGAAAAACCAGAACCGGGCATACTGCAGTCTGAACGCCGCGTTCCAACTGGACTCCGGTCTGGTGGAACGCGGCGTTTTTTTTGCTAAAGATTGACTGTAGTGAAAATGGCAGATCGCCATTTTCATCGACACCACCCCTTTTGCCGCCGACAGAAAAGGGAGCGGTGGGTGGAGGATGGTATTGCTAGCCTTCACCTTTTTATGCAATGCTCAACCATAGAGGAAAACCACCATGACCATCCAGATAGGTGATCGCTTGCCGTCAGGCGAACTCAGAGAATTCATCGAAGTCGAGTCGGAAGGCTGTTCACTTGGGCCTAACAAATTCAATGTCGGCGAACTTGTCAAAGGCAAGAAAATCGCAATTTTTGCAGTGCCCGGCGCGTACACGCCGACTTGTTCGGCCCAGCATGTACCCGGCTATGTGCAACATGCCGATGATTTCAAAGAAAAGGGCATTGATGAAATCTGGTGCATCGCCGTCAACGACCCGTTTGTAATGGGGGCCTGGGGGCGCGATCAAAACGCTACCGGGATTGTGCGCATGATGTCTGACGGTAATGCCGAGTTCAGTAAGGCGCTGGGTCTGGATGCCGATTTCAGCAAGGGTGGCATGGGTACGCGTTCGCAGCGCTATTCGATGATGGTCGACGATGGTGTGGTCAGGCAATTGAATCTTGAACAAGGCGGTAAATTTGAAGTGTCCGGCGCTGAAACCTTGCTTGCTCAACTCGGATAAATGCGGCGCTGTCCGATGCGCAGCTTGCTTTAACCATCGGACAGCGTTACATGTCTGCAAGCTGTTGGATTACCCCGACAGCACTCGCCTTCCATGGCAAATGACCGGTTGCTTAGTTGCTATAATGAAGGCATGCTTAAACAACGTACTGTCAAACAATTGGTCAAGGCGGTGGGTGTCGGATTACATTCCGGCACCAAAGTCCAGCTTACCTTGCGACCAGCCGCTCCCGATACCGGGATTGTGTTTCGCCGCGTCGATCTGCAGCCTGCCGTGGAGTTGCCGGCAACAGCAATCGGCGTCGGTGATACGCGGATGGCTTCCACTTTGGACAAGGATGGTGTCAAAGTATCCACCGTCGAACATTTGATGTCAGCCTGCGCCGGTCTCGGTATTGATAATCTGTACGTGGATCTGACTGCTGAAGAAATTCCGATCATGGATGGTTCTGCGTCATCGTTCGTGTTTTTGCTGCAACAAGCCGGTTTGCAGGAACAGAATGCGCCAAAAAAATTCATTCGTATCAAGCAAGCGGTTGAAGTGCGCGAAGGGCAGGGAGCGCAAGCCAAATGGGCGCGACTGGAGCCCTATGCCGGTTTCAAACTGAAATTTTTCATTGAATTTAACCACCCTGCCATTGACCGTACCGGCCAGATCGCCGAAGTCGATTTCGAAGTGGAATCCTATGTAAAAGAAATCGCCCGCGCCCGTACTTTCGGTTTCATGCAAGATGTCGAAACCTTGCGCGGCATGGGCCTGGCGCGTGGCGGATCATTGGAAAACGCGATCGTCATGGATGAATACCGGATTTTGAATCCGGATGGCTTGCGTTATGAAAATGAATTCGTGCGCCACAAAATTCTCGATGCCATCGGCGACCTGTATTTGATCGGACATCCCTTGCTGGCCAGTTATGTTGCCCATAAGTCTGGACACGGACTGAATAACCAGTTGCTACGCGCGTTGCTGGCGCAGCCCGAAGCTTACGATATCGTTACTTTTGATGCGCTTGAGCAGGCGCCACGCAGTTATTCGTTCCAATCCGAAGAAGAATGGGCATTGAATTAATTACTGCTGCAGCTTCGAACTTTTCTTCCTGACTTCCTCTCTATTCGATTGCGTCGGCAGCGCGCATGGTTCTTTATTTGACGCTGCGATGACGCAATATCATGGCTTGCAATGCAGCCTTCAATGCAGTATTACGCGATGAAGGTTCAAGCGCATCTTCCAATGCAGAAAAAGCTGAAACTGCTCGATTTGACAGTATAAGTTGTTTGGAAGTTGTTGATTTTTCAGAAATATTTCCTACTTGCACTTTAAGGCGGATTACGTTAACCTGCCAACCTTGATGCCGCAAAAATTCTTGCAATTTAGGTAATTTTTGCCGCAGTTTGCTAATAATGGCAGCATTGGGTGCAGCGAGTACTAACTGGTCTGTGTCATAGTGCAATACCATGCAATTATCGAATAAAACAGGTAGTGCTGCTGTGCAAGCTTTTTGCAAGGTGGCCAAGCGCGTTACGGTGGGTAGCAACAGACCCATTTTTTCATGTGCTTGCAAAAAATCTGTAACGCCCTTGACGGTTTGGACATGCAAGCCTGAAGCGGGGCGTTTAGGTGGATAAGGGGTAAAAGAAGAGGAACGCATTTCCCAACCTTATCACACCTGCTCAGGGAGCGCGAGTAACGGAGTCGACATGCAAATCATTGTGCTACATCCTCGTTTTAGCGCCAAAACGATCACCTTGACCACCCGACATGTTGTTTTATTGTCATTCATGTTTGCGGGGGCGGTGTTCATGACTGCCACATTATTGTATTACCTGAGTCTGGCATACGGTGCCAGCTTGCGCCTGCCATTCATGCAAAGCGTGCTGGCTTCGGCCAGTGACGGTGACACTAGCCGGAAAGACCGGTATGTGAAGGAAAATTTGACGGCAATGGCGGTGAAGCTAGGTGAAATGCAAGCGCAGTTGATGCGGCTTGATGCTTTGGGTGAGCGGGTCCAGGGTCTGGCCGGCGTCAAGCCGGAAGAATTCAATTTCAAGGAAAAGCCACCGCGCGGTGGCGCAGCGCCAGACAGCGTCAGCAGCAGAGGTGAGCCGCGCGAGTTGAACATGCAGCAATTCCAGCTGACTCTGGATGCGTTGGCAACTGACTTGGAGCACCGGGCTGATTATCTGAATGTCGTGGAGTCGAGTCTGCTCACCGACAAGATCAAATTCAAGTTGCTGCCGACGATACAGCCGGTGAATGCCAGTTACAATGCATCAAGCTTTGGTTGGCGACTGGACCCTTTTAGCGGGCGCAGTGCTTTTCACGAAGGGATCGATTTTGCCGCGCCGACTGGAACGCCGATTGTCGCAGCCGCTGGCGGGGTCGTGATTGCGTCAGAATATCACCATCAGTATGGCAATATGCTGGTAATCGACCATGGCAACCATATTGCCACGCGCTATGCGCACGCATCCAGGCTGCTGGCCAAGATAGGGGATATCGTCAGGCGCGGCCAGCATGTCGCCGATATCGGATCAACCGGACGTTCGACCGGAGCGCATCTGCACTTTGAAGTGTTGGTCAAGGGCGTGCAGCAAGACCCGCATAAATTTCTGCTGGCAGGCACCAAGCAAGGCAATGTAAGGACCCTGGCAATTAAATGAAGGTAGATTAATAACGTTTAGCCTGGACAAGTCATGGTTGCCGCTACAATGGTAGCGGCATGCACTGCTGGTAGCCAAGCAATTCATTGAATTTATTCCATTCATCTCCATTTATTGGATCGAGCCTCGTAAATGTCATAAATTCACTCTGTTTCAGCAGATTGTCGGCTCCATTATCCATGCTTGATCGATCTGATCGAGCTGCGTGATAAAATCTACAATTTGGCCAATCCGGACTCTGTCCCATAATGGAACAGAGTTTTTTTACGGCGTCTTTTATACCATTCAAGCATGTTATTCCTGACCAAGATTTTCGGCAGCCGCAACCAGCGGCTGCTCAAGCAATACCAGCAAACTGTTCGTGGCATCAATGCTCTTGAGCCAGCGATCGAAAAGTTGTCAGATGCGGAATTGCAAGCCAAGACGCCTGAATTCAGGGAGCGGTTGAGCAAGGGGACAACCCTCGACGACATCCTGCCGGAAGCCTTTGCCGTCTGCCGGGAAGCCAGCAAGCGGGTCTTGAAAATGCGGCATTTCGATGTGCAGTTAATTGGCGGTATGACCTTGCATTATGGAAAAATTGCTGAAATGGGCACCGGCGAAGGTAAAACCCTGATGGCTACCCTGCCGGCTTACCTGAATGCGCTGTCCGGCAAAGGTGTGCATGTGGTCACGGTCAATGATTACCTGGCGCAGCGCGATGCTGAATGGATGGGCAAGTTGTATGGCTGGCTGGGATTGACTACCGGCGTCAATCTGTCGCAAATGGCGCATGACATCAAGCAGAGCGCCTACAGCGCCGATATCACTTACGGCACTAACAATGAATTCGGCTTTGATTACCTGCGCGACAACATGGTGTATGCCACCAGCGAGCGAGTCCAACGCAGCCTGAATTTCGCGATTGTCGATGAAGTTGACTCGATCCTGATTGATGAAGCCAGAACCCCGCTGATCATTTCAGGCCAGGCGGAAAACCATACCGACCTGTATAACCGGATCAATGAAGTGCCGCCGCTGCTGACCTTGCAAATCGGCGAAGAAACGCCGGACGGCAAGGGCAAAATCGAGGTGCCGGGCGACTATACCAAGGATGAAAAGGCACATCAGGTTCTGTTGACCGAAGCCGGGCATGACAAGGCCGAACAGATCCTGACGCGCATGGGTCTGCTGCCGGAAGGCGCCTCGCTGTATGACGCAGCCAACATCACGCTGATTCATCACCTGTATGCGGCACTGCGTGCTCACACGATGTATCACAAGGACCAGCACTACGTGGTGCAAAACAATGAAGTCATCATTGTCGATGAATTCACCGGCCGGCTGATGACCGGACGGCGCTGGTCCGATGGCTTGCATCAAGCGGTCGAAGCCAAGGAAGGCGTCAAGATTCAGAGTGAAAATCAGACCTTGGCATCGATCACTTTCCAGAACTATTTCAGGATGTACGGCAAACTGGCTGGCATGACTGGCACGGCCGATACCGAAGCTTACGAGTTCCAGGAAATCTATGGACTGGAGACGGTCGTGATTCCCCAGAACCGCCCCAACCAGCGCAAAGATCGTCAAGACCAGGTATATAAGTCGGCTGAGGAAAAATACGCGGCGATGGTCAAGGATATCCAGGATTGCTTTGAACGCGGACAGCCAGTGTTGGTCGGCACCACCTCAATCGAGAATTCCGAACTACTGTCTGGCATCCTGACCAAGAACAATCTGGCGCACAATGTTTTGAATGCCAAACAGCATGCGCGCGAAGCAGAAATTATCGCGCAGGCCGGCCGGCCGAAAATGATCACGATTGCCACCAACATGGCCGGGCGCGGCACCGATATCGTTTTGGGTGGCAATGTCGAAAAACAGATTCAGATCATCGAAGCCGATGACAGCATCTCCGATACCGAGAAGCAGCTGAAAGCGCAAAAGCTGCGCGATGAATGGCAATCATTGCATGACCAAGTGGTCGCTGCCGGCGGCCTGCATATCATCGGCACCGAACGTCATGAATCGCGTCGCGTCGACAACCAGCTGCGCGGACGTTCCGGGCGCCAGGGCGATCCTGGTTCGTCGCGCTTTTACCTGTCGCTGGATGATACGTTGTTGCGCATTTTTGCCGGCGATCGCGTTCGTGCGATCATGGAGCGCCTGAAAATGCCGGAAGGCGAGCCGATCGAAGCCGGTATCGTATCGCGTTCGATCGAGTCGGCGCAGCGCAAGGTGGAAGCACGCAACTTCGATATCCGCAAGCAGTTGCTTGAATACGATGATGTCGCCAATGACCAGCGCAAGGTGATCTATCAGCAGCGTAACGAATTGCTGGAAGCAACCGACGCGTCTGAAATGATTGCGTCGCTGCGTCATGGCGTATTTACCGATCTGTTTCGCGAATTCGTTCCGGCAGAATCGATGGAAGAACAATGGGATATCAAATCCCTCGAAGCTGCATTGGCTGCCGAATGGCAACTGGAAGTGCCGCTTTCAACCATGCTAGTGGCGGAGCCGAATCTGACCGATGAGGAATTGCTTGAGCGTGTGCTGACTGCGGCCGACGAAACGTATGCAGCTAAGGTTAGCGTGGTTGGCCAGGAAGCCTTTGCCGGATTCGAGCGCAGTGTCATGCTGCAAAGCGTCGATAGCCATTGGCGCGAACATCTGGCGTCACTGGATCATTTGCGCCAGGGAATTCATCTGCGCAGCTATGCACAGAAAAATCCGAAGCAGGAATACAAGCGCGAAGCGTTCGAATTGTTCGGTCAGATGCTGGACATGATCAAGAATGAAGTGGTCAAGGTGATCATGACGGTACGGATCCAGTCACGGGAAGAAATCGATGCCGCCGAGCAGGAACTGGCGCAGCCACATGTAGCCAATGTGCATTACCAGCATGCCGATTTCAACCCGGATGCCGCGCCGGAGGAATTGCTGGCGCCAACTGCCGATGCCGAGCCCTCCAGATCGCAACCGCAGGTCAATGCAATGCCGAAAGTCGGCCGCAACGATCCCTGTCCTTGCGGCAGTGGCAAAAAATACAAGCAATGCCATGGCAGGCTGGCATAATCGGTTGAGCACACAGGATGAACCCGCAAAGGCGGGTTCATTTTATTGGGGCAGCTGAAAGCTGCCCGACCGGTTTCAGGCAGCGGTAAATTTTATTGAAATAAATAATATGGCAGCCCGAAGCAAGCAAGGATAGAAATAGAAACCGATGAGGATTTATGGCCGTTAATCTCCCGCTTCCCATTCCCGCCAATTTGCAAGCGATTGCCGGCATCGAGCTCGGCTACGCCGAAGCCGGCGTGCGCAAGGCCAACCGCAAGGATTTGCTGGTCATAAAACTGGCGCCGACAGCAACTGTTGCCGGTGTTTTTACCACCAACCGCTTTTGCGCGGCGCCGGTGCAGGTTTGCAAGGCGCACCTGGAAGATTTGCGCATTTCAAGCTCGCCGATTCGCGCATTGCTCATCAATACCGGCAATGCCAATGCCGGCACTGGCGAAGCCGGGTTGGTCAATGCCAATGCAACCTGCGCCGCACTGGCCGCATTGCTGGCGTGCGAGCCATCGCAGATACTGCCGTTTTCCACCGGTGTGATTCTGGAGCCACTGCCAGTCGATCGCATCAAGGCAGGGTTGCCCAAGGCCTTGGCCAGCTTGAAGGAAGATAACTGGTACCATGCGGCTGAAGCCATCATGACCACCGACACCCAGCCCAAGGCTGCGTCGCGCACGGCGCTCATCAACGGCGTCACCATCACGCTGACCGGGATCAGCAAGGGGGCCGGCATGATCAAGCCAAACATGGCCACCATGCTTGGTTTCATGGCCACCGATGCCAGGGTGGCGCAGCCGGTCCTTGAACATCTGGTCAAGGAAGCGGCCGACAAGTCCTTCAATTGCATCACCATCGACGGCGATACCTCGACCAACGATTCATTCATGCTCTTGGCAAGCGGCGCTGCGGCACTGGAAGTCAGCGACATCGATTCACCCGAATATGCTGCGTTGCTGCAAGCGGTGATCGGCCTGTCGCAGGAATTGGCGCAGATGATTGTGCGCGATGGCGAAGGCGCGACCAAATTCATCACGATTGCCGTCGAAGAGGGCGAAACGGTCGAAGAATGCCGCAAAATTGCGTATTCAATCGGCCATTCGCCGCTGGTCAAGACCGCGTTTTTTGCATCCGATCCCAATCTGGGAAGGATCTTGGCAGCGATCGGTTATGCCGGTGTCGATGATCTGGATGTCAGTAAACTGAATCTCTATCTTGACGACGTCTGGGTTGCCAAAAACGGCGGGCGCAATCCGGATTATCGCGAGGAAGACGGCCAGCGGATCATGAAGCAAAGCGAAATCACGGTTCGGGTAAAACTGGGGCGCGGTGAAGCCGCGGCCACCATCTGGACCTGCGACCTGTCGCACGACTATGTTTCAATCAATGCAGATTACCGCTCGTAAAAGCCAGTCGAGGCCACCGCTGCGGTTTTGCCGCTTATTTTGTACGCACTCTATTGAATGCCCATGAACCAACTGGATCAGTTTTTAATCCGCGCAGAAGCGCTGCTTGGCCGCTTTGAAGCATTGTTGCCGCCAGCGCAGCAAGCGCCTGACTGGCAAATGGCGACAGCATTTCGCTGGCGCCGGCATGGCGGCAGGGATGGCCGCGGGTATGTCCAGCCGGTGACGCATGCGTCCAGCATTCGCCTGTCGGATTTGCAGCACATCACGCCGCAAAAGCAGCAGATTGAACAGAATACCCGCCAGTTCGTCGAAGGCAAGCCCGCCAACAATGTATTGCTGACCGGTGCCCGCGGCACCGGAAAATCCTCCTTGATCAAGGCTTGCCTGAACCAGTTTGCGGCACAGGGCTTGCGCCTGATTGAAGTCGACAAGTCGGATCTGGCCGATCTGGCCGACATCGTTGACCTGGTGGCCGGGCGTCCCGAACGCTTCATTATTTTTTGCGACGACCTGTCATTTGAAGAAGGCGAAGGCGGCTACAAGGCGCTGAAGGTGGCGCTCGATGGCAGCATCGCCGCACAATCGGATAACGTGCTGATTTATGCGACATCGAATCGACGTCACCTGATGCCCGAGCGCATGTCCGACAATGCCAGCTATACGCATACCGACGATGGCGATCTGCATCCAGGGGAAACGGTCGAGGAAAAAATTTCGCTGTCGGAGCGCTTTGGCTTGTGGGTATCATTCTATCCATTCAAGCAGGATGATTATCTGGAGATCGTTGCGCACTGGCTTGGCCATTTCGGCTGCGACTCGCGGCAAATTGCCGATGCCCAGCCGGATGCCTTGCGCTGGGCGTTACAGCGCGGCTCGCGTTCGGGTCGGGTCGCATGGCAATTTGCGCGGGATTATGCCGGCAAGGCGCAAGTCTAGTACGCAAGCCTGTTACGCAACCCGGGCCATTGCCCTTACGACCCCATAAACATCCAATGAACCAGTCCGTCGTAGCGCCGATTGATGTTGCCGTCGGCATTCTGATGAAATCCAATGGCGATGTCTTGTTTGGCCAGCGTCCGGAGGGCAAGCCTTATGCAGGTTATTGGGAATTTCCGGGCGGGAAAGTTGAGGCAGGCGAGACAATCCTCGATGCCCTGAAGCGCGAATTCGTCGAAGAACTGGGAGTCAGCATTCAATCAGCCGAACCCTGGTGCGGTGTCGAACATGTTTATCCGCATGCACATGTGCGACTGCATTTTTTTATCAGCCGGCAATGGCATGGCGAGCCGCAGAGCCTGGAAGGGCAGGCATTTGCCTGGCAGGGTAGCGTCCAGCTCGATCCAGTTTTGCCGGCAACGATCCCCTTGCTTGCATGGCTGGACCGGCTGCGTTACGGTTAAAGACAACAGTCAGACAGGATGCTCGGCATTACTCCGGCTCTTCTAAATCTTTTGGTGGATTGACCGCCGGAATACTATATTTCTCTTCCGCCCACGCGCCCAGATCGATTTGCTTGCAGCGTTCCGAGCAAAATGGACGAAACTTGTTTTTTTCATGCCATTCGACTTTTTTACCGCAGGTCGGGCAATCAACGATAGTTACCATAACAATCTATCTGGTTCAGAAATTACACAACGTGAGTTCGAATGGCACGTCGTTTTCAAGGGATTTCGGTTTCATGTCGCCATCCTGTGAAGTAAACCGTACCCATAGCATATATTTGTTGGCTGAAATTTCGGGGATAGCGCCCAGACTGTCGTCGATATTCAAGCGTAGCATTTGATATACCTTGCCTTGCAACATCTGCTGGTAACTGCCGCCTTGCGCAATCATTTTTGCCGAGCGACCGGATTCGCGCAGCAGACGCAATACCAGCGCAATTGCCTCAAACAGCGGCGCCAGCGGCGCAAACCAGTCGGCAATGTCGGCGCTGCGCGCTTCCGCCGTGCGCTGCTGCCAAGCGTAATAGGATGGCAAATCGAATTCGCAGGCGCCGCCCGGAATGATGGTGCGCCCGCGAATGCTCATCAGCCATTCATTGTCGCGCACATTTTGGCCGGTCTTGCCCTGGGCTGCCATCAGCGCGCTGCTGACGCGGTCAACATCGGCCAGGATCGCATTCAGCATGTCGGCCTGTACATTCGGATTCGATCGGAAGCCCAGCAGCGTCTGTTTTTGCCGTTCCAGTTCCTGTAACAGGTCGGATTTCAAGTCGGCGCGGCCAGCGACTTCCAACATTTCAAAAATCGTGGCGAGCGCAGCATGGTGCTGCAGCGGATGGGTTTGATGAAAGAAAAAGGTGAACTTTTCGTACAGGTCTTCCAGCCGCAACAAGGTGCGAATACGCTCGTTGAAAGGGTATTCGTAAACGATCAAAGTAGCGTCCTTTAAAGTTGTTCCGGCCCAATAGTTATGTGATTTTGAACCAAGCAGCTCAAAATTACAAATCCTGCCACAATATTTATGCCTTATGCTTGCGCCAGCGAACAATACAAGGCGTGCAGCCGGTCAATCTGCGGCGCCAGCGCGTCCAAATCACCATCGTTCAACAGGATATCATCGGCAGCAGCCAAGCGTTGTGCGCGGGTGACCTGGCTTGCCATGATGGCGCGCACCTGGGATTCGCTCAAGCCATTGCGGTCCATGACCCGCACCAACTGCTGCTGTTCCGAACAGTCGACCACCAGCACCCGGGATACCCGTTTGCGCCAGGCCCCCGACTCCACCAGCAGCGGCACCACGAACAATAGATATGGACCATGCGCCTGGATTGCGGCCAGTTCGCATTGGTCGCGAATCAGCGGGTGCAGAATGGCTTCCAGCCGTTTTTTTGCCGCTGGGTCGGTAAACACGGCGGTGCGCATGCGGGCGCGATCTAACGCCCCCGTGCTGGCAATGAAGATGGCGCCGAATTCGGCACGGATGGCAGGAATGGCATCGCCGCCGGGCGCTGTTAATTGATGGGCAATCTGATCGGTATCGATCACCGCCGCGCCGCGGGCCGCAAACATGTCGGCCACAGTGGTCTTGCCGGAGCCGATACCGCCGGTTAAGCCCACCGAGAATGCAGCAGCCATCATATTGCTTCAGAATAAATAATCGAGATAAGCTTGGGTAATGCTTGGGCCATACACCAGAGCGATTACGCCGGCAGCCGCCAGATACGGGCCAAATGGAATCGGTTTATCCCGCCCATGCTGGCTGAAAACGATTAAGGCAATGCCTACCAGCGCACCTACCAGCGAAGATAACAAGATAATCACCGGCAGCATTTTCCAGCCGAGCCAGGCACCTAAAGCTGCCAGCAATTTAAAGTCGCCATAGCCCATGCCCTCCTTGCCGGTTGCCAGCTTGAACAGCCAATACACTGCCCACAGCACCAGATAGCCCGCCGCCGCGCCAATCACTGCATCCGCCAATGGCACAAACGTCCCATCCAGATTAATCAAGAGGCCGCACCAGAGCAAGGGATAAGTCAAATCATCCGGCAGTAACTGGGTATCGGCATCGATAAAGGTCATTGCGATCAGCAGATAGGCAAATGCCAGACTGGCCAGCCCGGCTGCGCCGCTACCGAAATGCCAGACCAGGAAAAAGGACAAAGCGCCGGTCAGCAACTCTACTGCCGGGTAACGCATGGAAATTGGCGCTTTGCAAGCGATGCATTTTCCGCGCAGGAAAAGGTAGCTGACAACAGGGATATTTTCAATGGCCGTGATTGCATGTCCGCAATGCGGACATGCGGAGCGCGGCGCCACCAAGCTGTAGCGATCCTGATGCGGCAACGGCGTGCCACTTTCGTGCGCGACATAGTTGTCCGATTCGCGCTGCATCATTTTCGGCAGACGATGGATCACGACATTCAAGAAACTGCCTAGCAACAGGCCGAACAGCCCAGCAACTGCCGCGCTCAAGACAGTGCCTGGCGCGGCAAACAAGATCGCCTCCCACATCAGACGACTGCGCCCAGTTTGAAGATCGGCAGATACATTGCAATCACAAGGCCGCCGATAATGACGCCAAGAATTGCCATGATGAATGGCTCCATCAAGCTGGAAATCGAAGCGACCGCCTCGTCGACTTCAGCTTCGTAAAAATCCGCGACCTTGCCCAGCATCGAATCCAGTGCGCCCGATTCTTCACCGATCGACACCATTTGCGTGACCATGCTGGGGAATACATTCGCGTTTTGCATCGCGACTGTCAGGCTGGTGCCGGTACTGACTTCAGTCTGGATGCGCTTGGTGGCATCGGCATAGACGGCATTGCCGGAAGCGCCGCCCACCGAATCCAGTGATTCCACCAAGGGCACGCCGGCAGCAAACATGGTGGCAAGGGTCCTGGTCCAGCGCGCAATCGTCGCCTTGCGGATTACATCGCCGAACACCGGTGCTTTTAATAAGACTCGGTCCATAAAGTGCTGCATTTTCAGCGAGCGCTTCCATGACTGGAAGAATAGATATAGCGCAGCAAACAAACCGCCAAAAATCAGATACCAGTTGGCAACAAAGAAATCCGAAATCGCCATCACAATCAGGGTTGGCGCCGGCAAATCGGCACCAAAGCTGGCAAACACATCCTTGAATGCCGGTACCACCCAGATCATGATAACCGCAGTCACCACGAAGGCCACCACCAGAATCGAAATCGGATAAAACAGCGCCGACTTGATCTTGGCCTTGATCGCCAGGGTCTTTTCCTTGTAGATCGCCAGTCGGGTCAGCAAATCTTCTAGGATACCCGCCTGTTCGCCGGCGCCGACCAGGTTGCAAAACAAGGCATCGAAATACAATGGATATTTGCGGAATGCCTGGTTCAGACTGGTACCAGTTTCGACATCGCCGCGGATATCCATCAGCAATTTGGCAACCGACGGGTTGGCATGGCCTTTTGCGACGATATCGAATGATTGCAGCAGCGGAACACCGGCTTTCATCATGGTGGCCAATTGCCGGGTAAACAAAGTGATGTCTTTGTCGGTAACTTTTTTACCGCTTTTAAACGAGCGTTTTTTCACTTTGGTGACCAGAATACCCTGCCGGCGCAAGGTGGCTCCGACCAAGGATTCGCTATTGGCGCGCATTTCACCCTGCACAGCTTTTCCCTGTTTGTCCTTGCCTTGCCAGACAAAGACAATTTCTTTTACTGAACCTGCGGCTTTCCGTGCGGCTGTCGCCATGCTACCCCCTCATTATTCGTTAGTGCAGCCCAGAACTTCTTCCAGGCTGGTCAGTCCCTGTTTGACTTTGACAAGCCCGGACTCGCGTAATGTCCTGATGCCTTCGTTGCGGGCTTGCGCTTCAATTTCGAGCGCAGTGCCGTGGGACAAAATGATGCGTTCAATCTCTTCCGTGATCGGCATGACTTGATAAATGCCGACCCGGCCCTTGTAGCCGCTGCCACTGCAGCGCTCACAGCCAACCGGCTTGTATGGCTGCCAAGTGCCATCCAAATCTTCATCTTTGAAGCCGGCTTCGAGCAGAGTTTCATCAGGGATGCTGGTCGGCTGCTTGCAGGAACAGAGGCGCCGCCCGAGACGCTGTGCAGTAATCAGGATGACTGAAGAAGCGATATTGAATGGCGCCACGCCCATGTTCATCAAGCGTGTCAGGGTGCCCGGTGCATCGTTGGTATGCAGCGTTGAAAACACCATATGGCCAGTCTGCGCCGCCTTGATCGCAATATCGGCGGTTTCCAGATCACGGATTTCACCCACCATGATGATGTCCGGGTCTTGCCGCAAAAAGGCTTTTAGTGCAACTGGGAAAGTCAGTCCGGCGCGGTCATTGATATTGACTTGATTGACACCAGGCAAATTGATCTCGGCCGGATCTTCGGCAGTCGCAATATTGATGCCGGGTTTATTCAGAATATTCAGGCAGGTATACAGCGAGACGGTTTTCCCGGAACCGGTCGGCCCGGTTACCAGTACCATGCCGTAAGGGCGTTCGATGGCGTTCAGCAGCAATTCTTTCTGGTCTGGATCGTAACCCAGCGATTCAATGCCCATCTGGGCCTGCGTGGCATCCAGAATACGCATGACGATTTTTTCGCCGAACAGCGTAGGCAGGGTGCTGACGCGAAAGTCGATCGATTTGGTCTTCGACATCACCAGCTTCATGCGGCCGTCTTGCGGCACGCGCTTTTCCGAGATGTCGAGTTTGGAAATCACCTTGATGCGCGATGCCAGCTTTTCTTTGATGGCCAGCGGCGGCTGGGCAACTTCACGCAATATGCCGTCGATCCGCAAACGGATCCGGTAAAATTTTTCGAACGGCTCAAAATGCAAATCCGATGCGCCCAGGTTAATGGCGTCAATCAGGATTTTCTGCAAAAACCTGACCACCGGCGCATCGTCGATGTCAGCAGTGGGGCCATTGTCGACTGCAGTGGTGGTATCGACATCGGCAAAATCGATATCGGCATCGTCACCGATCAAGTCATTGAGGTTTTGTTCGGCGCTTTGCGCAAGTTTTTCGATCAGTTGCAGTAGTACCGGATGTTCAACAATCACCGGCTCGACTGACAGTTCGGTTTGGAACTTGATCTGGTCCAGCGCTTGGGTATTGGTTGGATCCGATATCGCGACAGAGATCTTGTTGCCGCGTTTGATCAGCGCGATCACCCGCTGCGCTTGCATCAGTTTGGCGTCGATGACATCTTCCGGCCGAGTATGCAGGCTGAAAGAACTGATATCGAATACGGGGTAACCAAAAGTTTCAGCGCAAAAGCTTGCAAGGGCGCGTGATTCAATATGACCGCTTTGCAACAGCGCATCTATAAACGGGATTTTTTCCGCTTGAACGCGTTTGCTTAAAACATCTACCTGCTGCGCAGTGAGGCGACCAGCCTGTAACAGTACCCGTGCTAATGCAGGGATTGCCGTATTAGAAACTGAATTGGGGAAAACTGCCGCCATAAATTGTTTGCGCCGAAATTACCATGAAAACGTCTAAGTAGCGTTAGATAATGCCTATAGGCATCTGATTTGTAAAGGTATTGTGTCTTTTTGTTAATTGCTTAGTGTGCGAATCGATACACTTTGTTTTGAATGTGAAGCAAGTCAGCTTGGTGAGAATCCGGATTTTGAATTAAGAGGCTTCGAGAGCAAAGTTTTTCTTTGGGGGAAACTCTTTTATCTTTTGTTTATGGGTATGACAGTAAAACCTTAACAATTGATTGGTAGTTTATTAATAATCTAAAGCCCTAAAACCTAAAGCGCGTTGAAATGGGAGCGCACAAGTCTTATCTTGCCTGTAATCGATTTGCATAGTCGTTAAGATGAGGAAGCAAACCGGATACCGTCTCAAAGAATTGCATGCAATGCAAATTGCGGCCTCTTCTTGATGCCGAAAGGAGTAAAGGGAAAGCAGCATGCAATAATGCAGAATTGGTATTGTGCTGACGGTGCAATGGCTGTGCTGCCGCACTGCAATTGAAGGCAGGGATTAACTGGTCGGGGTGAGAGGATTCGAACCTCCGGCCTCTACGTCCCGAACGTAGCGCTCTACCAGGCTAAGCTACACCCCGATTGCAGCGCCGCACCTAGTGCATCAGGCATGTCTATTCCTTGT
>JAKFFK010000221.1:0-20963 GCA_036675285.1 Paucimonas sp.
TTGCCTGAAACGTGCCAGCCATTCAGTCAGCTCGGCCCGGTTGCGGTCATCGTCGCGCCGCATTTTATACAGCCGCGCGAAGATATCGGTCCAGGCGCCCCAGCCATCCGGCATCTTTTCAGTATCCGGACGATCGAGCCAGTTTCCCAGACGGTAAAGGTAGAGCAACTGCAGGGTGGCCAAACCGCTCATGGCCAGCAGCAAAGCCAGTAATCCGGCTGTACGGCCGAAAAACAGCCAGACGGCGCCGGCGCCGGCCAATACCAGCAATAGGCGCAATGCCGCAGGGACCCAAAACAGCAACTGTGGATTCATAAAAAGAGTGGTGAATGCAATCCGGCTAACAGCTTGCGAAAGCGCAGGCTTGCATATTGTCGCATGCTGCTATTTTTCGGACAGCATGTAACCGACGCTGCGCACGGTCTTGATCAGGGATTCCGCTTCCTTCAACGCCTTGCGCAATCGCAGCACATGCACATCCACGGTCCGCTCTTCGATCACGACATGGTCGCCCCAGACCTTGTCAAGCAACTGATTACGGGAAAAGACGCGTTCGGGATGCGCCAAGAAAAATTTCAACAATTTGAATTCGGCATGTCCGATGTCGACTTTCTCGCCATGCAGGCTGACGCTGCAACTGACAGGATCGAGTTCGATGCCGCCTGCGGACATGACAGTCTGCGCATGCTCCGGACTTTTGCGTCGCAACAGCGCCTTGATGCGGGCAGCCAGTTCACGCGGCGAAAAAGGCTTGGTGATGTAATCGTCGGCGCCATGGTCAAGGCCGGCGATCTTGTCTTCTTCCATGCTTTTGGCGGTCAACATAATGACCGGCAATCCTTGCAGCTGGCGATCGGCGCGAATGCGCGACAGCAGCCGCAAGCCCGGCTGGTCAGGCAGCATCCAGTCCAGCAAGATCAACTGCGGCGTGCGGCGCTGCAGGAATTCCCAAGCTTCCGCCACGGAATGCACTGCCAGTGCATTCCAGCCAGCTTCCTTTAGGGTAAAGCTGACCAGCTCGATAATCGATGGCTCGTCTTCAACAATCAGAATCGTGGTTTTATCTGCCGCCATGCGAATATGTTCAATGCTCAAGTTTTGTTGCTTCGAAATCGGTATGCTCAGTATGCCGAATATCTTTGCCTTCCACCACATAGACTACATACTCGGCGATATTCTTTGCATGGTCGCCGATGCGTTCGATCGCCTTGGCCACCCACATCGTATCGAGCGCCGGGGAAATCGTGCGCGGATCTTCCATCATGAAGGTGATCAGGCTGCGCATGATAATGCGGAATTCATGATCGACGATGACATCCTGGGCAATCAACTTCCTCGCCTGTTTTTCATCCAGCCGGGCAAACGCGTCCAGCGCATCGTGCAGCATGTCCCGGGCACTACCGGCCATCACGCGCACCAGCTCGAAACGGTGGATGCTGTCGTTGCCGTGCTCATGAAATTTTACCGCCATGCGGGCGATCTTGGTGGCTTCGTCACCGATCCGCTCGAGGTCGGTGATGACCTTCATGGTCGATGTTACCGTGCGCAAGTCATTTGCCGCCGGCTGGCGCCTGACGATCAACTGGCTGCAGATATCGTCCAGCGTGACTTCCAGCTGGTTGACCTGCTCATCGCTTTTGATCACTTGCTGGGCCAGTACGTTGTCGCTGGTACGGAAACTGGCGAGCGCATCATGGAACTGGTTTTCCACTAGGCCACCCATCAGCAACACCTTGGAACGGATAGTTTCCAGGTCCATATCGTACTGTTTTGAAGAATGTTCGCCAGTCATCGCAATCCTCTTAAATAATCTTGGGGCCTGCCTGATCCATACAGGCGGCTTGGCTTAGCCGAAACGGCCGGTAATGTAATCCTGGGTTTCTTTTTTGGCCGGGTTCATGAAAATCTGGTCGGTGTCGCCAAACTCGACCAATTCGCCCAGGTACATATAGGCAGTATAGTCGGAGCAGCGCGCCGCCTGCTGCATGTTATGGGTGACGATGGTGATCGTATAATCTTCCTTGAGCTCGCTGATCAATTCCTCGATCTTGGCAGTCGAAATCGGGTCTAGCGCCGAGGTCGGTTCATCCAGCAGCAAAACATCCGGCTTGACCGCCACGCCGCGCGCAATGCAAAGCCGCTGCTGCTGGCCGCCGGACAGGCTCAAGCCACTCTTGTTGAGCTTGTCCTTGACTTCCCCCCACAGGGCCGCCTTTTTCAGCGCCCACTCGACGCGTTCATCCATTTCGCCTTTGGCGAGATTTTCGTACAAGCGCACGCCGAAAGCGATGTTTTCATACACCGTCATCGGAAACGGCGTCGGCTTCTGGAATACCATGCCGACCTTGGCGCGCAACATGTTAACATCCTGTCCCGGCGCCAGGATATTGCGTCCGCCATACATAATCGTGCCTTCGGCGCGCTGGCCAGGATACAGGTCATACATACGGTTCAGGGTGCGCAACAGGGTCGACTTGCCGCAGCCGGAAGGGCCGATGAAGGCGGTGACTTTTTTCTCGTGTATATCGAGATTGATGTTTTTCAAGCCCTGGAAATTGCCATAAAAAAAATTCAGGTCAGAAACCTTGATCGTAGTTTTTTTGGCGTCAGGCATGGCGGCTAAATTATTCATATCGCTCTTTAATAAATTATCTCTGCGTTTGCTGCCGGGACAAGGTGCGCGCCAGGATATTCAGCGCCAGCACGCTAAAAGTAATCAGCAAGGCGCCGCCCCAGGCAAGCGAGCGCCAGTTTTCATACGGGCTCATGGCGAATTGGTAAATCACCACCGGCAGGTTGGCCATCGGCGCATTCATGTCGGCGCTGAAAAACTGATTGTTCAGCGCGGTAAACAACAGTGGTGCCGTTTCGCCGGAAATCCTGGCAACCGCCAGCAATACCCCGGTGATCACGCCGGCCTTGACCGCACGCAAACGCACCATGGTTGCCACCTTCCAGCGCGGCGCACCCAGTGCAAATGCCGCCTCTCGCAAACTGCTCGGCACCAGCTTCAACATATTGTCGGTGGTACGCACCACCACGGGGATGGCAATCAGCGAAATGGCAAAGGTGCCGGCCCAGCCGGAGAAATGATTAACATTAGCAACATAAATGGCATACACGAACAGCCCGATCACGATCGATGGGGCCGACAGCATGATGTCGGTGACAAACCGCGTCACTTGGGCAAACCAGCTTTCCTCGCCATATTCGGCCAGATAGATGCCGGCGAGAATGCCGATCGGCGTACTAATCAGGGTTGCCGCGCCCACCATCAGCAAGCTGCCGACAATCGCGTTCATCAAGCCGCCGCCATCATTGTCCGGCGATGGCGTCGTCAGGGTAAACAAGTCGACACTGATGGCGCCGAAACCCTTGATCAGCAAGGTCGCCAGGATCCACATCAGGAAAGACAGGCCAACCAGCATTGCCAGAAACGACAGCGTGATACCGACTCGATGGATCCACAAGCGTTTGCGATAAACCGCATTGATGGCAGTGCTCATGTCTTGGTCCCTTCCTTGCGTGACATGTTGAGCAACATTAATTTCGCTGCAGACAAAACAATAAAGGTAATCACAAACAGGATCAGCCCAAGGGCAAATAAGGATGACACATGCAGCGGCGAGTCAGCTTCGGCAAATTCATTGGCCAGCGTCGAGGCAATACTGTTACCGGGAGCAAACAGCGACCAGGATAATTTATGGGCATTGCCGATGATGAAGGTG
Source organism: Paucimonas sp. (assembly GCA_036675285.1). Classification (GTDB taxonomy): domain Bacteria; phylum Pseudomonadota; class Gammaproteobacteria; order Burkholderiales; family Burkholderiaceae_D; genus Paucimonas. Next base: position 3,729 of record JAKFFK010000221.1, read on the forward strand.
ACCGCCATGGTTTCCCCCAGCGCCCGCCCGAGGCCGAGCATGACGCCGCCAACCACGCCGTTTTTGGTATACGGCAAAACCACCTTGCGTACCACTTCCCACTTGGTGCAGCCCAACCCATAAGCCGATTCCTTCAATACCGTCGGCACCACTTCAAAAACGTCGCGCATCACGGATGAAATGAACGGGATGATCATCACGGCCAGGATCACCCCGGCGGCAAGGATACCCATACCCATCATTGGCCCCTTGAACAGCACGTCGATCACCGGCAGCTGGCCGAGAGTATTGGCCAACGCCGGTTGCACATAATCGGCAAACAGCGGGGCAAAGATGAACAGCCCCCACATGCCGTAAATGATGCTGGGCACGCCAGCCAGCAACTCGACGGCGGTGCCAAGTGGGCGCTTGAGCCAGCCTGGGCAGATTTCAGTCAAAAACAGCGCGATGCCGAAGCTCAGCGGAAAGGCGATCAACAGCGCAATCAGGGAAGTCGCCAGCGTGCCGACGATGGCGATCAGCGCGCCATACTTGTCATTGACCGGATCCCATTCGACGGTGGTAATGAACGCCAGCCCGAACTCGCTGAACGCCGGCCATGCACCGATCATCAGCGAAATAATGATGCCCACCAAAACCAGCAGCACCGATAGCGCAAATCCGAGCGTGATCTTATGAAACAGAAAATCCTGCAGCCGTTGCTTGCGCATCGTGCCCATCAGTGCATGGGCGGAGCTCTGGCTGGCTTGAAGGGATTCCGCCGCAGGCATGGTGATCGATGAAGGAGGTGCAGTCATGGGCGTTTATCGTAAGTTGCACAGCGGGCCACGCTGCATCTGCCTGTGATGGCAAGCAGGCGGTCCGAACTGGTCATGGAGCGGTCGGGCCCCTTACCAGATAGGCTTGCCGGCGGCATCTTTGATCTGGGTTTTCCATGCAGCCTGCACCTGGACGATCACCGCTGCCGGCATCGCCACATAATCGAGCTCGGCCGCCATGGCGCCACCATTCTTGTACGCCCAGTCAAAGAATTTCAATACTTCTTTTCCCTTCGCGGCATCCGCCTGCACCTTGTGCATCAGGATGAATGACGCGCCCGTGATCGGCCAGCTGCCCTTGCCCGGCTGGTCGGTCAGCACCACGCCAAAGCCCGGCGTGCTCGCCCACTGGGCGCCGGCAGCCGCTGCCTTGAAGGCGTCATCTTCAGGCTGCACCCACTGGCCATCGCGGTTTTTCATTTGCGCATGGGCCATCTTGTTTTTCTTGGCATACACATATTCGACATAACCGATCGAATTCTTGATGCGCTGCACATTGGCGGCCACGCCTTCATTACCCTTGCCACCCATGCCTGCGGGCCATTTGACAGCCGTGCCGGCGCCTACCGTGGTCTTGAATTCGGGATGGACCTTGGACAGGTAATCGGTGAACAGGAAAGTGGTGCCGGAGCCGTCGGCGCGGTGCACCACGGTGATGTCAGTCGCCGGCAATTTCACGCCTGGGTTGAGCGCAGCGATTTCCGGTGCATTCCATTGCGTGATCTTGCCCAGGTAAATGCCGGCCAGTACCTCGCCGGACAGTTTCAGCTGGCCGGGTGCAATGCCGGCGACATTAATAACCGGCACCACGCCGCCCATGATGGCGGGGAATTGCATCAAGCCCTCTTTTTCCAGCTCTTCGGCCTTGAGCGGCATGTCGGAGGCGCCGAAGTCGACGGTTTTTGCCTTGATTTGCTTGATGCCGCCCCCCGAGCCGATCGACTGGTAATTCATGCCGGTGCCGGTGGCTTGCTTGTAGGATTCAGCCCACTTCGAATAAATTGGATACGGGAAAGTCGCGCCAGCGCCGGTGATATTAGCCGCACCAGCAGCCGAAACAAATAGCACGGTACAGACTGCGATGAGCAGCGGTTTCATTACTTGATTGAGTCGCATACAGGCTCCTTGAAGGGCAAACTTTCTCGTCAGGCGAACTTTAAATAACAAATATGACAGGTTCATGACATTGCCATATTCCCCATGACAAAGCAGGTAATTTGTGTGTTACATGTCATTGGCTTGTCATATTTCTGAATTACAAGCACTTTTTGCCATCAGTGCTTGAGCATCGGGCGCAGCAAGCCGTTGCGTCCTATAGTATCAATTCACACTTGAAGTAACTGGCGCGCCACCGGGGGTACACCAGTATGATTAGCATTTCCACAAATTTACTCATAAGCTTGGCCAGTGGGTCACTTGGCAACTGATGCAGCATAAAAGCGCGTCTTTTTGCACCAGACAGCGTTGCAAATTCTCGCGATAGTCCCGCTATCGCTGCGGTTTACCTTTGCAGGGCGCGTACCGGCTTGCATGCCGGTACCGTTTCGCAGGCAGGCGGCATGCCACCTGAATTCCCTGCTGCACCCTTGTGTGGCACAAAAATCCATCGCTTTTATGCTGCACCAGTTGCCAAGTGACTCACTAGCGTGTATCAGTGCAAACTCGCTAAAAAAATAGCTGGCCTGTGTCAGGAAAGCGCGAGAGAAAAGAGATGGAGCAATAAACCGACCATGCCGCCCACCAGCGTGCCGTTGATTCTGATGTATTGCAGATCCTTGCCGACATGAAGTTCGAGCTTGCGCGAAATGGTTTCTGCATCCCACTTCCGAATCACCCGTTTGACCAATTCCGCAATCGTCTCGCGCCGGTTCACGATGGTTTCGGTTGCAAACGCACGCAACCAATGATTCAGCTTGTCGCTTACTGCCTGATCCTGGCCGAGCGCCTGGGCAAATGCCCGTATCGCCTGGTCCAGCCGGGCGACTGCGTGCGAATCTTCCGCCACCGCATCCTGCAGCAACCTGCCTTTGACGTCTTGCCATACCTGCGTCGTGTAACTACGAAACAGCGGATGGTCCAGCGTATCCTTGATCAGGCCGGCAATCTTGCCTTCATATTCAGGCGATGTCCTGAGGTTGTCAATCAGTTGATCTGCGGCATTTTCAAATCGGCCGCGCCATTCGCTATCCTCTTCCTTCATTTCGATCAGGATATTGTTCATTTCTTCCAGCAGTCGCTCGAAAAATTTCTCGTCGACCGATTTCGGAATCCAGCGTGGCGACTTGTCGTGAATTTTCTGACGAATATAAGGCCGATTTTTTTCCAGCGCCCTGCCGACGAATTCAAGCAAATGATCAAAAATGATTTGATGTTGCTGACCGGCTTTCAATATCGCCAATAGCTCTCCCAGAAACGGCGCAAACCGAACATTCTTTAGCGCACTGGCGACGCGCTGCTGCATGAAATTGCCGACATCCTCATCTTCGATCATGCGCAGGAACGCCGGTATCGCACTGACGATCTGGCGCGACAGGTCGCGACTGTTATCGGGCGATCCCAGCCAATGTGCGGCCGCGGCGGCAAAATCGACATCACGCAATTCTTCGCTGATGACTTCGCGTGTCATGAAATTATGTTCAAGAAAATTGGCGATGCTGCCGCCAATCCGGTCCTTGTTGCGCTGGATAATGGCAGTGTGCGGTATCGGCAAACCGAGCGGCCTCTTGAACAGGGCGGTCACGGCAAACCAGTCTGCCAGTGCGCCCACCATCGCTGCTTCGGCAAAGGCACGCACAAAAGAGAGTGGCGAATAAACAGATTCAAACAGTTTGGCGAAAATAAAAATCACCGCCATCAATAGCAGCAGCCCGGTGGCGATCCTGCGGATTTTTGCCAGTTGCTTCAGTTGCTCCTGCTCGTGAACAGAAAGGATATCCATAATGGTCATGTGCTCGATGCTTGAATTCGAGCATAACCCAATCATCTTGCCCTGGTGCGTATGTCGGGCATATTTAGGGTTTAGATCAATATCCGCCAGGAAAACTTGCCGATATCAGTATTTTTTATAGATGCTACCTGTTCAGGCAGTGCCCGCAGGACATGAATTCAGAATGGCGCAGCCAAGATTCTGGCAGTGAAAATCAATAGCCATTCCATATGACAATACCGCTGTGAAACAGCGGTGATTCACTCAGGTTCGCGACGATAGCAAGAGTGCTTCAAACGCTTCAGCAGTCACCGGCTTGCTGAAATAAAACCCTTGCATTTCCTGGCACCCGGCGTCCTTCAAGAAGCTCATCTGGCTCTGCTGTTCGACACCCTCGGCAGTGACATTCATTGACAGGGAATTGGCCATGGCAATGATGGTTTGTGTCAGCGCAACCGAGTCGCGGTTGGCAGGAATACCATTGATGAACGAACGGTCGATTTTCAGGTTCGAAATCGGGAACCGCTGCAAGTAAGACAAAGAGGAATAACCGGTGCCGAAATCATCCAGTGAAAAAATGACGCCCAGGCTGGTCAACGCATCGAATACCGGCATCAGCTTTTCAGTGTCGCCCATCAGCAGACTTTCGGTAATTTCCAGTTCCAGTGCATGGGCCGGCAGGCCAGCGCTGCGCAATGCGTCGGTGACCGTCAGCACCAGTGCTTCATCCTGAAACTGGCGAGGCGACAAATTGACCGCAATGCGTAATTCAGGCATCAGCTTGGCGCGCCATGCGGCGGTCTGCTGGCAAGCCTGCTCCAGCACCCAGCGGCCGATCGGCACGATCAATCCGGTTTCTTCGGCAATCGGGATGAAATCAAGCGGTGAAATCAGACCGGTTTCCGGATGATTCCAGCGCAGCAGGGCTTCGGCGCCAACAATGCGCCCGGTCTGCAACTCAATTTTTGGCTGGTAATGCAACAGGAATTCCTGTTTATTGAGTGCGTGGCGCAGATTTTTTTCAAGGTGGTAACGATGCTGGGTGCGCGCATTCAGTTCCGGCGTAAAGAACTGATAATTGTTGCGACCGCTCTCCTTGGCTGAATACATCGCGGAATCGGCGCACTTCAGCAGGGTTGTGCCATCCGGCCCGTCTTCCGGGTGGACGCTGATGCCGATCGATACGCCCAGATAATATTCATACCCCTGCAAGCGAAACGGCTCGGAAATGGTGTGCAACATGCGCTCGGCCAGACTGGTCAGATAGCCGGCATCTTCGAAGCCTTCGGCCAGCACCACGAATTCATCGCCGCCCAGCCGGGCCAGCGTATCGCTCTCGCGAATACATGCCTTCAATCGGGCAGCGACTGTTTGCAGCAGCTGGTCGCCAGCTTCATGGCCGATCGTATCGTTGACATGCTTGAAACGGTCCAGGTCAAGAAACAGCACGGCGATCCGATGGCTTTTCCGCTGCGCCAGCGCCAGCGAATGCGCCAGCCGTTCGACCAGGAAGGCGCGGTTCGGCAAACCGGTCAAGGAATCATGCGACGCCAGGAATTTCAAGCGCTGCTGCGCTTCCTTGACTGCCGTCACATCGGTAAATGACATCAGGACCGAAGTCGCCTCTTCTTCTCCGGGTTGCCGGATCGGCAGGATATTCTGCGATACCCAGATCTGTGCGCCATCCTCGGTATCGATACCCACGGTCAGATTGAGGATTTGCTGGCCGGTGCGCAAAGCGACTTTACGCGGTAGCTGGTCACCGGTAATCTCCGTCCCATCCTCGGCAATCATGCGCCGCAGCTCGATGCCCTGGCTGCCGATCACCGTGTTGGCCTCCAGTCGCAGGATGCGCTCGGCGCTCGGGTTGCAAGCCACGACAGTACCGTCGCGGGTTTGCACCATGATACCTTCGGCAAGGCAATTCACGACCGACCGGTAACGTTCTTCGCTTTCGTGCAAACTGCGCTCGACCCGGTCCTTCTGAACCGCGACGCCAACCAGATGGGTGATATTGCCGATAAAAGCCAGGTCTTCGACCGTCGGCAGTTGTGGCTCGGCATAATACACATCCAGCGCTCCCAGCACAGCGCCGGAGGCGGTCCGGACCGGTGCCGACCAGCAGGCGCGCAAGCCATGTGCCAGCGCATGCTCGCGCAAACTGCTCCATAACGGGTCGTGTTCGATATCGCCGACGATTACCTGCTGGTTGCGGTAAATCGCGGTTCCGCTTGAACCTGACTGTGGACCGATGGCGAGTGTATTCAGTATCTGCACATACGCTTGCGGCAGCGACGGCGCAGCGCCAATCTGGATCTGCGCGCCACTACTGTCCAGCAAGGACACTGAACAGCATACCTGCCCCAGAATCCATTCGATGCCTAGACAAACTTCGCGCAAAATATCCTTGAGCGGCTCATCCAGCGCAATCATCTCAAGGATGATTTTTTCATGATGCAGCGAATCCTTGGCCCGGGTCGCTTCCAGCGCCACCAGGCGATGCCGCTCTTCGCTGATTTGCAGCGCTTCCTCAGCTGCCTTGCGTGCGGTAATGTCGCGCGCCAGCACCTGGATTGCAGGCTTGTCGCTATACAGGAACGGCGCAGAACATACTTCCACATCGATAATGTTGCCGTTGCGCTGGATATATTTCTGCTCCACCATTGGCGCCGACTCGCCGGTTTTGATCATTTTGAGAATGCGCGTCTCGGCTTTTGTCAGGTAATCCGGATGCAGCAATTCAGCCAACGACAGGCCGACCAATTCTTCCGTTGACGCGGCGCATAGCAAACGGGCGCCGGCCATATTAATGAATACCAGTCGCTTGTTTTGCAACACAAACAGTGCATCCGGCGATAACTGAACCAGTGTTTCATACCGGTCGTCGCCAATAACCTTGTTTAATGCCACGGAATGTCGCTGGATGGAAGAAGCCATGCAAGATTCTATCGCTAGTTCATTGACAAGTGTCAACTGTGAGCTTGTTCCGAGACACATTCTTTCCAAATTCTTTACAAATCTTTTTAAACAAGCGCAAAACTGCTCTGGTCAGATAAGGATGCACTTTTGTAAATTTAAAAATGCCGGCATTTAAACCGCAGGTCTATGGCAAAGACAGTGTTTGTCTTACAATCACTTGATTAATCAATAAAACTCTTAATAATTTCTGCATGCCAATGCATTTTTGACTCAGCGCATGAATGAGTTGCTGCAGATGTTTTACCTTATTTGTTGTTTCCCACTCTGAAAATGCCATGGCTTCCAAGAAAACCATCCTTGTCACAGGCGCTTCCGGCTACATCGGTTCGCACACCTGTATCGAACTCATTGCCGCAGACTTTACCGTGGTCGCGCTGGATAATCTCGTCAATAGCTCGCACGTAGCGCTAGCGCGGATCGAACAAATCACCGGCACCAGTTTGCAATTTTATTCGGCAGATGTGCGCGACCGCCAGGCACTGGGCACGATTCTGGCCGCTCACCCGATCGATGCCGTGATCCATTTCGCCGGTTTGAAAGCCGTGGGCGAATCGGTTGAAAAGCCACTGAGTTATTTCGACAACAATGTCAATGGCAGCCTGGTTCTGCTGCAGGCGCTGGAACAAGCCAAGGTCAAGCACTTTGTCTTCAGCTCTTCGGCCACTGTGTACGGTGATCCGGAAAGCGTGCCGATTGCCGAAACGGCGCGCCTGTCAGTCACGAACCCTTATGGCAGGACCAAATTGATGGTCGAGCAGATTCTGGGGGATCTGACCCACGCCGATCCTTCCTGGGCGGTCGGCATATTGCGTTACTTTAATCCAGCCGGCGCCCATCCGAGCGGACTGATCGGCGAAGATCCGCATGGCATACCAAACAATCTGATGCCGTTTGTGGCTCAAGTGGCAGTAGGAAGGCGCCCGCGCCTGTCGGTTTTTGGCAATGATTATCCGACCGTCGATGGTACCGGCGTGCGCGACTATATCCACGTCGTGGATCTGGCGCGCGGCCATGTCGCCGCATTGCATCAGCTATTCGAATCGGGCCAGGGCTTCACCGTCAATCTGGGCACCGGCCACGGTTACAGCGTTCTGGAAATCGTGCGCGCATTCGAAGCGGCCAGCGGGCGGCCGGTTCCCTATGACATAGTCGCGCGCCGGCCAGGCGATATCGCGACATGCTATGCCGACCCGTCGACCGCCAAAGCGGTTCTTGGCTGGCAGGCGCAAAAGGGCCTGGAAGAAATGTGCGCCGATCACTGGCGCTGGCAAAGCATGAATCCGCAAGGATTTGAAGCTTGAAGCAGGCAGCACGCTTGCCAACCTGCTGCAACGCTGGTGGCAAGCGCGGCCATCTTCACTGGTGCAGACAGCCTCTGCAGAACAGCAATCAAGTACGGATAAAAAATGTCAGCAATCCATGACGGCAAAACCATTCATGCATATCCAGCCAATTCGCTGGCGACATATGAAGTAAGAAAAAACCAGATTTTTGGCTACCGACAAGCCATGCAGCCGCTGTTCGAGATTCACGACAATCTGATCTACCCTTTTCCACGCACCACATTGCCGGTATATGAAATTCGCCAGGGACGCTTTATTCACGCCTATCGGCAGGCAAGCCAGCCCTTATTTGAATTTCGTTAACTGATTTACGTTAATGCCGCGATAAGTCATGCCGGTGCAAATCCGGCATGCCCCCTTTCCCCGAAAGGCACGCGGCGCAGCCCTTCAATTCCGATGAAAAATATGCCGATGCCGCTGTCATGCTGGCGTTGGCATGCCAGCATGGCATTCGAACAAGGGCCGGAAGTAATATTTTAATTTTGCTTTATCGACGCGGAACGATCGAACCATTTGCAGACTATTGCTTCTAAGAAGTAGGCGAGCACTTGCCTATCCCTTCACAGCGCAAAGATTTCTTATGGAATTAAAAGTAGATTGCCGTGCCAGTTCGGTCGGATACCAAGAACCGTATGCTTTTCGCATTGGCAAGCGTCCGATCGGTGTGAGTCAAGTCCAGGACCGTTGGCTGGCACCGCATTATTGTTACTTCAAGTTGGAAACGGATGATGACGCAACCTATATTTTGCGCCATGACGACCGTTCTGGATTATGGGAAATGGTATTGTTTCAAGCAGCAAAATATCAATAAGGCAATATCGCATTGTCTGATGACTGCATGCTGCAATCAGCAAATTCCCTTGATCGCTTGGCTGGGCGGGCATAAACCACCGCCAACGCTGCGCTGTTCATCATACGGATGAACCGGCGCGTTGGGGGTTGCGCAAGCCGACAAAAAGCCGCTGACTGCTACCAGCAGCACCAAAAGTTTGTTCATATCTTCTTTTCCAGAATTGCCATAATCGGCCCTGCCTGAGTTGATCGAGTCGCTGTCCGGCTCTGCGTCCGCTGCCGTATAAGCCTGGTCGTGCTGTTTAGCGCGTCAAGTACGGCGGACGACGATCTCAAAAAATTCGCATGTAAAAATGCCGTTTCCACGGAACTATATTTTGATGCAGTCACGTTGATTCTGCCAGCAGTTTTTTAAAGAAATCCGCATTTTTCCATGTGGATTTCACAAGATCCCATCGATACTCCCAGGCAGGCGGCGCGCTTGGCTGCCTGCCTGATGACGAATTGTTATCTGTGCTGGTCCGGCGCTTCTTCATACGGATTATGCAAATGTACCGGTTTGGCCTTCTTTTTGTGCATCCTGATGTTAAGCATTTCCACTACCACTGAAAACGCCATTGCACTGTACACGTAACCCTTTGGCACGTGATGGCCAAAACCCTCTGCAATCAGCACCACGGCAACCACAACCAGGAACGACAGAGCGAGCATCTTGATGGTGGGGTGCGCCGAGACAAAGCGGCCGATCGGCCCGGCAAATACCATCATCAAGGCAACCGATGTAATCACCGCCGCAACCATTACCGCCACCTCGTCGACCATGCCCACTGCAGTAATGATCGAATCGAGGGAAAAGACCAGGTCGACCATCATGATTTGCAAGATCACCGCCGTCATCGTTGCCTTGACGGCGCGTACAGTATGCCCCTCTTCGCCTTCGAGCGACTGGTGGATTTCACCAACGCTTTTCCATAACAGGAACAGACCGCCGCTAATCAGCACCAAGTCCCGCCCGGAAATCTCTTGCTGGAATACAGTAAACAACGGTGCAGTCAAACCGATAATCCATGTCAGGATCAGCAGCAAGCCGATGCGCATGAACATCGCAATGAACAAGCCGAGCTTTCGCGCAAACTCTCTTTTTTCAAGCGGCAGCTTGTCTACCAGGATCGCAATGAAAATGATGTTATCGATGCCCAGCACCAGTTCCAGCGCAGTCAATGTCGCAAAAGCGATCCAGATTTGCGGATCGGCCAGTAGTTCAATCATGATTTTTTGTCAGTGTTATGGTGAAGGGAAATGTACGTGGTCCTGCCTAGTAGACCGTCCAGTTAGTTTGATGGGATAGAAATTGATGGATTTTTTTGTCTGGCAAGGCGCGAGGAAGCGGCATAGCGAGCTATGCAATGACGAACAACGCAGTCAGACGGAAAAAGACGCAATTTATACCCATTGAAATTAGCTGGACGGTCTACTAGGTACATGCCATCTGCCCCATGCAGCGATGGGGCAGATGGTAAAGCTAATGCCATGCAAGATGACGTCGAACAACAAGCTGTTTTAGTCGTTGCCGCTTGAAAAGCCCAGCAAATGCAACAAGCTGGTAAACAGATTGAAAATCGCCACGAACAGACTCAGCGTTGCCATCACATAATTGGTTTCGCCGCCGCGCACGATATTGCTGGTTTCATACAGAATCAAACCGGACATCAGTAGCACGAATACTGCCGATACTGCCAGCGACAGTGCCGGGATTTTAAAAAACAGCGCAGCCAGTCCGGCCAGGAAGGCGACCAGGATACCGATCGCCAAAAAGCCCCCCATGAAAGTCATGTCGCGTTTGCTGACCAATGCATAGCCGGACAAGCCCAGAAATATTGCCGCCGTCCCGCCAAGCGCCATCATCACGACTTGGGTGCCATTAGGCATGCTGAGATAATGGGTAATGATCGGCCCCAAGGTGTAACCCATGAAACCGGTCAGCGCAAACAGCAAAGCGACGCCCAATCCGCTGTCGCGGAATTTAGTCACCATGAACAGCAGGCCGAAATAGCCGACCAGCGTTATCAAAATACCGGGATGCGGCAGTTGCAATGCCGCCGATGCACCGGCTGCGATGGCGCTAAAACTCAGAACCAGCGACAACAGCAAGTAAGTATTGCGCAGCACGCGATGTGCTGCAGGGTCAAGCACGGCAGTCGATCTCGCACTGCCGGCAGCAGCGCCCCAAGTGTTGAATCGTTCACTCATGATCATCATCCTATAAAATTGACAAGGCACGGGTCGGGCTAGCCGAACCGGATGATGGCATGGTAAAGCACTTGCATTACTTTAAAAAGCGAAGATAATAGGATTTTCACTTCCAAAAAATAGAAACGTACTTCGATGAAAAGCACTGGTTTGAATTATCGCCATCTATATTTTTTCTGGATTGTTGCCAAGGAAGGCAGCATTACCCAGGCAGCAGAACGGCTCGGTTTGGCAATCCAGACCATCAGCACCCAGTTAAGCTTGCTGGAACAGGCCATCGGCAAGGCATTGTTTGCACCGCAGGGCCGGCGCCTGGTTTTGACTGAAGCAGGCCGGATTGCCTTGCGCTATGCGGACCAGATTTTTCTGTTGGGCGAGCAAATGCAGGAAGCGCTTGCCGAATCGGACGTGGGCCAGACCATGCGTTTGACCGTAGGCATTTCGGATTCCTTGCCAAAATTGATTGCCTCCCGTCTGCTGCAGGCGGCATTGCAATTGCAAGAACGTGTCAAACTGATTTGTTATGAAGACCGCTTTGAGGCGCTGCTGGGCGACTTGTCGGTGCATAAACTAGATGTGGTGCTGACTGATCGGCCGATGCATTCCGGCACAACTCTGCGAGTGTTCAGCCACTTGCTGGGAGAAAGCGACATCATGCTGTTTGGCGTGCCGGATCTTGCCAACAAATTCCGCGCGGATTTCCCAAAAAGCCTGAATGGCGCGCCAATATTGCTGCCGACGCGAAACAATGCAATCCGTGGCCGGATTGATCACTGGCTTGAAACCCATAATCTGCGTCCGGATATCGTCGGAGAATTCGACGACAATGCCCTATTAAACACTTTCGGACGCAACGGGCTCGGTTTGTTTCCCGCTCCTGCAGCACTTGCATCGGACGTCGAGACACAATTTGGCGCGATGCCGGTCGGAGAATTGCAGCAGGTGCGCGAACAATTTTATGCCATCTCGAATGAGCGAAAAATCAAGCATCCGGCTGTCGAAGCCATTCTTTCGGCAATCCACGGCTAATGTTTGTTGAGAAAAGCAGGGTTTTTCCGGGTCGCATCGATATCCGGTTTTTCGTCAACTGGCTGCGTCATTGCATCAGAAGGCAAAAGGTGGCGCAGCTTCAAAAGCATCTCGGCATTCTAGACGCTTGCATTCAGCCTGCATTGGCACAAACATTGATGAAAATCAAATATCAATTTGCATTGCGGCACGTCCAAACATTTTCATTAAATAATTTGCTTTGCAGCTTACCGTCATGATCTGAAGTCTATTCTTGACTTACTGAGAATGCGTGCAGATAAATTGCAAAATTTAAACTGTTTCCATACACATATAATTAAAGTAATATTAGCTTACGAAACGCTGTCTGTTTCATGGTTGGAATCAAGCCAAATACATGCAGCAAAATCGTATATAAATAATAATTGATTAAAAAATCAATGCGCAGGAGACAAGTCTATGGCCAGATTGGCAATTCCATCTTTAGCAAGCATTTGCTCGAGCGCCTTTTGCCCGACCTTTTTCTATTTCTATAAGTAATTGGTTCTATCTCTCGGCAACGGCGCCATCCCAGTTGGGGCGTTGATCCAGGCCAGGGCATATTCGGAGAAACAGGGCTGTGAAAACATTTTCAATGCCAGTATTGATGGCCAGTGTCGGCGTTAGCTTTGCGCTCGGGTTTGCAATTGCCTGGCAAGTTGTGGCGTCAGACGACGATACTGCACCCGCAGCGCTGGCCGCACAGGCGCCCTCTTCCACGCCATCATCAAGCGCCAACCAAGTGGCTGACTTGTGGAACAAAACCGGCACTACGTCAGCGTTACCGCAACAGAATGCAGCCGCTACTACCGGCGGCGCTTCCGGCACGACGACGCTTGATGAACAAAAACTGCGCGTACAAGCCCAATCCGATCCGATCTTTTTGCGTAACCTGATCCAGCGTTACGAAACCGAACGCGATCCGGCGGCGAAAGAAGCAATCAAGTCAGTGCTGGCAACCGTTCAAAAGCCGGAAGCACTGGCATTCTTTGCACGCCTGACCAATAGCGGCGACCCGGCGCAACGCCAGGAAGGCTATGCAATGCTGCAGCAAATGGCGCCCGACTCAGCTGAAATGCGCAATGTACTGAAACAGGCGCTCGCCAGCGAACAATCGCCGCAAGTGCTTGCGCAAGCGGTCGCGGCATTGCGTCCGACTGCAGTGGACCCTACCGAATCCGCGGCCATCGTGTCCCAGTTAAGCAATCTGGCGCAGCATCCGGATCCAGCGGTGCGCAGCCAGAGCATCCTCCAGTTGGCGCAATGGGATAAGGATGGAGCACGGCAGGACCGGCTGACTTCTGCAATGGCAGATCCCGTGCCCGAAGTGCGTCAGGCAGCCATCTTTGCCGCCGCCCAGTCCGGCACCCGCAACGACAATGTCAAGGCGGCGCTGCTGGGGGTCATCAACAACGCCAGTGAAAGCAAGGAAGTCAAAGGCAGCGCACTGCAGGTACTCGAGCGTTTTTCGCTGACGAAAGATGAATATTCTCGCTACACGCAAGCGCGCGCCCAGATCGGTTTATAGCAATAGCTGGTAATACCCATTCTCCATAAGATGAAACCGCAGTGAAGCCCAACATCGATCCGATATCCAGTCCATCCAGGCTGGTAGAAGAAACAGCCACGACGGCCCTGCGCACCGACGATCTGGATAAACGCATCCTGTCGGTGATCGTGCAGTGCGCTGAAATTGGCAATGAAGCAGAATTTACGCATCTGGTCGAAGGGCCGCTGCGCGAAGTGCTGCCGCATGAAATGATGGTGTGCGGTATCGGCGGGGTGAGCTCCCAGGGCAATTTTGTGCGTAAATTCCTGCAATTTACCTGCCCGTTCGAATGCTATGAATATTATGCAGAAATGCTGAATTCGGACGGCCGCGTCAACAGCCCGCTGATCCAGAAATGGCGGGAATCGAAAGAGCCGGTCTTTTTTCAAAGCGAACGCGACGATGCAGAATTCCCATCCGAGTGGGTGCAGCTGTTCAACAAATACAAAATGCGTAACATCATCGGTCATGGCGTGGTGGATTTGACCGGCACCTATTCCAGCTATTTCATTTTTTCCAGGCTGGCCGGTGAAGTAGGACCGGAACATTCATTTCTGCTCAAGATCCTCACGCCCCATTTGCATCTCGCCTTGACCCGCGCGCTCACCGATGTACAGGAATACCAGGCATTCGTCGGCAAGACCGGCAAGCCGCTGAGCGAACGGCAAAGTGAAATTCTGTACTGGATGCATGAAGGCAAGACCAACTGGGAAATTGCCAAAATATTGAATCTGACCGAACTCAACGTGAAATATCACATCGATCAGATCTTTTCCAAGCTGGATGTGCGCAGCCGCGTCAATGCCGTGGCCAAGGCACACGAGCTGGGTCTGGTGAAGCCGCCGCGCGCCTGATTGCGCCTGGCATTTGCTTTGCTGCGACGCAGCATCCACACCATTATCCTGTTGTCTGCAAGGCCCGCTATTGCATGCGCCGTCAAAACGCCATTTCCTGCAAAAAACTCTCCAAACAGTGAGTGGCAAGTATTGCCTTGCCATCCTACAGTGGAGCAGTACCGTCGGGTATGCCGGCAACGACTGTCGCCGGCGAATTTACACAAAAGGAGGCAAGTACACTGCGACCGCACTACAGCATGGGTACTCATAAAAATACAGCCCATTCATGTATGACCATCACAAATCACAAACAATGAGGAGACATCATGTTTCGAGATTTTTTCAATTTCCGCCACTTACTGACCGCAAGTGCACTGAGCATCGCAGCACTCGGCGCACAAGCTGCCTGCCTGGACAATGTCGTGATGGTACACGGCAATACCGCCTCACCCTCCAGCTGGAACAATACCGTCAATACCCTGAAAAGCCGCGGCTATGCCGACGCGCAGATTTTCCGGCCGAGCTGGGGCTCCAAGACATGCGCCGCCTGCAATGACCATACTTCGACCGAACTCAGCCCTGTGAAAAGTGCATTGCAGTCCGCCGTTTCAAAATCCTGCACCGGCAAGATTGACGTGATTGGCCATTCAATGGGTGTCACACTGGCGATGAAAGCCATCAACGATCTCGGCTATGCAGGCCGGGTCAACTCCTTCATCGGCATCGCCGGAGCGCAACATGGCTTGAATTCCTGCGGCACCTATCCATACAATGTTCTCAGCACCACTTGCGGCGCCAACGGTTTGTCGAAAAACAGCCCGTTGATCAACTCGGTCAAGGGAAAGCGCTATGGCACAAAGATGTACTCGATCAAGAGCTACATCGACCAGGTGGTCTGCGCCGGTTTTGGCGGATGCTATGTCAGCGGATCGCATACCAGTAACGTCGACATGCAAAATGCCAGCTACGATTATTCGCTGGGCCATTTTTATCTGCAAACCCAGACGACCAGCCGGCAAGCTGAACTGGTCTTTAAATAAGTAGCAATGCCCGGACGCTCAAGCGTCCGGGCAATCTGATTAACCACGGAAAAAGCCTTATGCAAACCCTGCCCCTGTCTACCCTGCTGACTGGCGTCGTGTTGAGTTTTGCCTCCGGTGCCGGGACTGCATGGTTTTTTCATGCAAGCGAGCCTGCGTCCGACCAGCATTCGGCCAGTGCGCCCGCCGCTGCACAGCCAGCCACTGGCCGGCCGGCGGACATGAGCCAGTTTGCCGCGCTCTGGAGCCAAACCGGCCCGTCGACGCATGACATGTCGAGCAGGCCAGGTACGCAAGCGTCAATGAAGCCAGCTACACCAGGCGAAGAACAGAAACTGCTCAACATGGTCCATTCGGATCCGGCAGTCCTGGCCAAGCTGATTCAGCGCTACGGCAGCGAAAGCAACCCGCAGACCAAAGAGATATTGAAGTCGGTGCTGTCCTCGGTACAGGCACCCGAAGTGCTGGCGCTGTCCACTCGACTGGCAACCAGTGGCAATGCCGCGCAGCGCAGCGAAGGTTTTGAGCTGCTGCAGCATGCACCGAACGCTTCCCCCGAAGTACGCAGCATCATCAAGCAGGCATTGGCAAGCGAACAGTCGCCGACAGTCTTGGTACAGGCGCTAGCCGCCTTGAAACCGGCGGTGGTCGAGCCGATGGAATCGAATGCAATCGTCGTGCAACTGCAGGGTCTGGCCCAGCATGCGGACCCGGCCGTCAGAAGCCAGAGCATGCTGCAGCTTGCTCAATGGGACAAGAATGGCGCCAGCACCGAGCGCTTGGCGCAAGCCCTGAGCGACCCGGCCGGCGAAGTGCGCGAAGCCGCCGTGTCTGCACTAGCCCAATCCGGCGTGCGCAGCGACACTGCCAAGACAGCCCTGCTGGGCATCCTCAACAATGTCTATGAAAGTAAGGAAATGAAAAGTAGCGCACTGCAGGCGCTCGAGCGCTTTCCATTGAACCGGGAAGAATATGCAAGCTATGCCCGAGCCCGTTCCCAGATCGGCCTCTAAAGGCAAAGGCCACCAACTCTGCCAACCAGCTCAATCGCCCAAGCCGAATTCGGTCAATCGAAATACCGAACAGTAATGGGCGTCATTGGCGGCTGATTTCCACCATCTTTTGATTTGTTTGAGTTGTGGCGCAGTGCGGATCAGCGAGTGTGGAAACGTCATTTCATTGCCCTTGGTCATTAATGCCAATAGGACATAAATAACTTGCCTTTGTTCAATATTGACTCGGAACAATTTCATGTATGAGCTTTGCATCATGCCGGCAACGTTTATTGCCACTGGCAAACAAGGAATTGATGCAATTTGTATCAGCGACAAATAAACATTAATAAACAACGGCTTGTCCATAAGTGCAGCCTGTTATCCACAGAATTGTCCACTGGAAATGTGGGTAAGCCATTTGGTGTCTATCAGTGAATAAGTTAAGCGACATTGTAAGTTTAGATTTATTTGTTGCCGCATAGATACAGCTTGATTTTATGCCGGCACAAATTTTTTTAGCTATGGTATATTCGCTCCAACAGTTGGCAATACCAGAGATGATTCATTCAAGCTGGAGCCACTTTTCAGATAGAACTGGGTTTCGGGAATCGTCTCCAGTATTGGTAACTGTAAAAACAGCCTCGCACTTGCGGGGCTTTT
>JAKFFK010000149.1:0-3718 GCA_036675285.1 Paucimonas sp.
CCATCGCCAGCAAGACCAGATCAGCTTTCATTTCGAATTCGGAATTCGGCACTTCGACCATCTTGCCATCTTGCCACTCGACGCGGGCCGCAATCAGCTTTTCCACCTTGCCGTTCTTGCCTTCCAGGCGCTTGGTGGCCACGGCCCAGTCGCGCTCGCAACCCTCTTCGTGCGAGGATGAGCTGCGCAGCTTGTAGGGCCAGTATGGCCACACCAGCGGCTTGTTTTCCTGTTCCGGCGGCAGCGGCATCAATTCGAATTGCGCGACCGATGCAGCGCCATGACGGTTCGAGGTGCCGACACAATCGGAACCGGTGTCGCCGCCACCGATCACCACCACATGCTTGCCGGTGGCAAGGATCTGGTCTTTCAGCTTGTCGCCGGCATTGACCTTGTTTTGCAGCGGCAGGAAATCCATCGCGAAATGCACGCCCTTCAATTCGCGGCCCGGCACAGGCAAGTCGCGCGGGTTTTCTGCGCCGCCCGCCATCACCACTGCATCGAATTCCTGGTCAAGCTGCGCCGGCGAAATGGTTTCCTTGGCCCAGTTAGTGACATTGGCGGGAAAATCCTTGCCGACCAACACACCGGTACGGAAGCTCACGCCCTCGGCTTTCATTTGCTCGACGCGGCGATCAATGTGCGATTTTTCCATCTTGAAGTCAGGAATGCCGTAACGCAGCAAGCCGCCGACACGGTCATTTTTTTCAAACACTGTCACATCATGGCCGGCGCGCGCCAATTGCTGGGCTGCCGCCAGTCCGGCCGGACCGGAACCGACCACGGCGACTTTTTTGCCGGTTTTAAGCGCTGCCGGTTGCGGCAAGACCCAACCGTTTTCCCATCCCTTGTCGATAATGAAATGCTCGATCGACTTGATGCCAACCGGATCGTCGTTGATGCCCAGCGTACAAGCCGCTTCGCACGGCGCCGGACAGATGCGCCCGGTGAATTCCGGGAAATTATTGGTCGAATGCAGATTGTCCAGCGCTTGCCGGTAATTGCCGTGATAAACCAGATCATTCCAGTCAGGAATGATGTTGTTGACCGGGCAGCCGTTATTACAGAACGGAATGCCGCAATCCATGCAGCGTGCGCCCTGGATCTTGGCATCCGCGTCGCTCAGGTGGACAGTGAATTCCTTGTAATGCTTTTTGCGCAACTGCGGCGCTTCACTGGCTTCCTGCAGGCGCTGGAATTCCATAAAGCCGGTTACTTTTCCCATTTTTTTCTCACATTCCTAGCCATGAAAATGCAGGGTTTTCGCCCTGCATTTTCATTGGCTGCATCGTTTATCGATAATTATGCTGCGATCTTTTCTTTGGCTTGGGCAGCGGCATGCATTTCACCCAGTGCCCGCTTGTACTCGGTCGGGAAGACCTTGACGAACTTGCTGCGTGCAGTGGCCCAGTCATCGAGCAGGTTGCGCGCACGCGTGCTGCCGGTGTACTTGAAATGGCGCTCGATCAAGCCTTTCAAAATCGCTTCATCGGTCTGCTGCTCGCCATTGCGCTGCGGGCTATGCCAGATGGCCCGATCGATCTTGGCTTCCTGATCCGCGCTCGACAATACCGGATCGAGCGCCACCATCGCCAGATTGCACTTGTGCGCAAACTGGCCGTCCGGATCGTAGACATAGGCAATGCCGCCCGACATGCCGGCCGCGAAATTGCGCCCGGTCGTGCCCAGCACCACGACGGTGCCGCCGGTCATGTATTCGCAGCCATGGTCGCCGCTGCCTTCGACCACAGTCGTGGCACCGGAATTGCGCACCGCGAAGCGTTCGCCGGCCACGCCATTGAAAAAGGCTTCGCCGGCAATCGCGCCATACAAGACGGTGTTGCCGATGATGATGTTGTCGACTGCGCGACCCCGGAACTCGGTATTCGGGCGCACGATGATGCGCCCGCCCGACAAGCCCTTGCCGACGTAGTCATTGCCTTCGCCGACCAGATCGAGCGTGATGCCATGCGCCAGGAATGCGCCGGCGGATTGGCCAGCAGTACCTTGCAGCTGGATATGGATGGTATCGTCGGGCAAGCCTTCATGGCCGTATTTCTTGGCCACTTCACCCGACAACATGGTGCCGACCGTACGGTTGAGGTTTTTCACCGGCGAGATGAACGACACTTTCTCGCCACGGTCGATGGCCGCCCTGGCTTGCGCGATCAGCTTGTGGTCGAGCGCCTTTTCCAGGCCGTGGTCTTGCTCTTCGACCTGGTAGCGCGGCTCGGATGCCGGCACTTCCGGCAGGTAGAAAATCTTGCTGAAATCAAGACCCTTGGCTTTCCAGTGCGAAAGCGCCTTGGCCTTGTCGAGCAAATCGGCCCGGCCAATCAACTCATTGTAAGTGCGGATGCCCAGCTGCGCCATGATCTGGCGCGCTTCTTCGGCAACGAAGAAGAAGTAGTTGACCACGTATTCCGGCTTGCCGGAAAATTTTGCGCGCAACACCGGATCTTGCGTGGCCACGCCAACCGGACAGGTGTTCAAGTGGCATTTGCGCATCATGATGCAGCCCTCGACCACCAGCGGCGCCGTGGCAAAGCCGACTTCATCGGCGCCCAGCAAAGCGGCGATGACGACGTCGCGGCCGGTCTTGATCTGGCCGTCGGT
Organism: Paucimonas sp.; assembly: GCA_036675285.1. Classification (GTDB taxonomy): domain Bacteria; phylum Pseudomonadota; class Gammaproteobacteria; order Burkholderiales; family Burkholderiaceae_D; genus Paucimonas. Next base: position 2,617 of record JAKFFK010000149.1, read on the forward strand.
CTGTACCCGGATGCGGCTGCGCAAGCGGTTCAATACCAGCGTCTGCTGGGTTTCCGCCAGGCCGAGTTCCCACGGCGAGCCGGCATGCTTGACCGACGACAGCGGCGACGCGCCGGTGCCACCGTCATGGCCGGCGATTACCACGTGATCCGCCTTGGCTTTGGCAACGCCGGCGGCCACCGTGCCGACGCCGACTTCGGACACCAGCTTGACTGAAATCGATGCCTTGGGATTGGCATTTTTCAAGTCGTGAATCAGCTGCGCCAGATCCTCGATCGAATAAATGTCATGGTGCGGCGGCGGCGAAATCAAACCGACGCCCGGCACCGAGAAACGCAGCTTGGCGATGTACTCGGAAACTTTATGGCCCGGCAACTGGCCGCCTTCGCCGGGCTTGGCACCCTGCGCCATCTTGATCTGGATCTGGTCGGCCGAAGTCAGGTATTCGGTAGTAACACCGAACCGCCCCGATGCCACCTGCTTGATCTTGGAGCGCAGCGAGTCGCCATCCTGCAGCACCGTGTCGACTTCAACACGGTCGCGCCCGATCACTGACGCCAGCGTTTCGCCCTGCTTGATCGGGATGCCGCGCAATTCCTGGCGATAGCGGTTTTCATCCTCGCCACCTTCGCCAGTATTCGATTTGCCGCCGATACGGTTCATCGCAATTGCCAGTGTCGCATGGGCTTCGGTCGAGATCGAGCCCAAAGACATTGCACCGGTGGCAAAGCGCTTGACGATTTCCTTGGCCGACTCGACTTCATCGAGCGGAATCGCCTTGGCCGGATCGATCTTGAATTCGAACAAGCCGCGCAAGGTCATGTGACGCTTGCTCTGGTCGTTGATAATCTGCGCGTATTCTTTATAGGTATTGAAATTATTGGCGCGGGTCGAATGCTGCAACTTGGCGATCGCGTCTGGTGTCCACATGTGGTCTTCACCACGCACCCGGAATGCATATTCACCGCCGGCATCGAGAGCATTGGCCAATACCGGATCGTTGCCGAATGCCAGCTGATGCAGGCGCAATGCTTCTTCGGCGATTTCGAAGACGCCGATGCCTTCGACATTCGATGCGGTACCCTTGAAGTACTTGTCGACC
>JAKFFK010000288.1:0-20745 GCA_036675285.1 Paucimonas sp.
GTGATCGCCAGCGTGGGCGCCAGCGTGTCGATGGCAATCGTTGGCGTTGTGCCCGCGCCGCCCGTGTTGCCGGCTGTATCGGTGTAAGTCGCAGATGCCACGGTGATGCTGGCGCTGCCGGACGCGGTGCCCGCTGTTGGTGTGAAGGTTGCGGTGCGGGTCAAACCAGTGCCGCTGATGGCACCCAATGTGCCGCCGGTGACGACCACATCACCGGTCGTGCCATCCCACGCAAAGCTCGCGCCCGGGTCTTCGCTGAACGTAAACGTGATCGTGGCGGTCTCGCCACTCTTCACTGCGGCAACGCTGCTGGTGATGGTTAAGGTTGGCGCCAGCGTGTCGACTGTCATGCCCAATTGCGTGGCAGCGGTATTGCCGTTACCGGCGGCATCGGCAAAGACGCCGCCGGCCACATCGATGGTCGCTGGCGTGGCGCTGCTGGCAGTGGGCGTGAAGATGGCGGTGTAGACGGTGCCGCTGACCGGCGTAAAGGCGCTCAGTGCGCCGCCGGTGACGCTGATGTCGCCGGCAGCGAAATTGGCCGACGCTTCGCTCAAGGTAAAGGTCAGCGTAGCGGATTCGCCGCTACGCAATGCCGTGTCGTCGGTTGTAATGGTGACCGTCGGCGCCGTGAAATCAGTGTTGAACATTTGCGTTGATTGCGTCGCCGCAATACTGCTGTTACCCACCTCATCCTGCGCCGCACCGGCTGCCACATCCACCGTCAAGGTGCCGCTGCTGTTGGCAGGCGGCGTCACGACCAGCGTGTACTGACTGCTGCTGAGCGCGGTGAAGGTGCCTTTGGTGCCGGCGCTGAGCGTGATGTCGCCCGCATCAAAGCCGCTGACCGCTTCGCTGAAGGTAAAGGTATACGTAATGGCGCCGCTGGCCGTGCCCCCGGTGTCGTCGCTGATCGCCACGCCCGGTGCTTGCGTCTCCACCATGATGGTGCGCGTGGCAACCGCCGTACTGCCGTCGGGCAAGGTCGCCGTCACCGCAATGGTTTCGCCGCCCTGTCCGATGGCCGCGATATCCCCCCCCGTCAGGGTATAGCTCCAGCTGGTGCCGCTGACAATGGCCGCCTGGACATTGCCACCGATGCTCAGGTTGACCGTGGCGCCGGCAACCGTGGTGCCGGTAATGGTCGTGCCTTGCTCGCTCACCGTCACCAGGTTATCGGCGGTGATGTCGTCAACGGATATCGATGGACTGGTTTGCGCTACCGCATCCGACAAAACCCCGGTCAAACTGGCGCCGCCGCTGCCGCTGGTGTTGGCTGCCGCCGTCTGTGCGCCCAGCAGGATGGCATCCAGGGTTGCGGCACTCAGCGTGCCGTTGCCGCCGGCAATCGTCAATCCGGCTGCCAGCGCGTCGATGGTGGCTTGCATATTGCCGCCATTGACGGCATCCATGCCGGACAAGGCAGCCAGCACCGCACCGTATTGCTCGGCAGTAGAAAAACTGGCCGGCGTGTACGCGGTATTGGCGGCGCCGGTCGCATCGATCGTGGTGACGATGGCGGTGCCGGTCAAGTCCGACAAGCCAAAGGCCGCCGCCACCGCATCATTGGTTTGGGTCACCAACGTGGCGGTGATGACGCCGAGACTGGCCCCGCTAAACACAACCCCGGCCTTGATCGTCGCCACGGTGGTGAGCGCATTGATGTTCAGGGTTACCGCGCCGGTATTGGCCAGGCCGATGGCCATCAGGTCGGCCGTCAGGTCGTGCAATTGTCCGGTCGCCTCATCGATGTAATCGTTGTCGTTGACGCCGCTGTCGTCATCGACCACCTTGGCAATCACGACGCCGCTGTAGCCGCCGACATCGATGCTGAAGGTGCCGCTATCGGTGACCTTGCCGGTTCCCAGCAGGGTGCTGCCATCGACCGCATACAGATTCACCGTCAAGCCATTGCCGGCCACGACAGGTCCGGCCACCACGGCGCCGGCGATGATGTGGTGCAAGGGCACGGCGGCCACCGCTGCCGCACTACCACCGCCGCCGCCGGCAGCAGCGCCCAAGCCAAGCAGTCCCCCCGCACCCCAGACGCCGGGGTCAATGCTGGCCGATGCCGCAGGCAGGTAAGTGATCTCGCTACCCTGGATGCCGGCCAGCGCCGATTGCAGCGTGCCATTGTCTTGCGCCATGCTCATCAGCGCATCCTGACTGCCGTGGGCATAGACCAGGGTGGCGCCATCGCCCAACGCGGTACCGGCAGCGCTGGCGCCGCCAAGCACATAGTCGCTGCCATTCGCACCGGGCAGGGTGATACCGCAGTCTGCCGCCACGGCACATTCGGTGTAATAGTTTTCCAGCGTGACCTGGGTGCCGTCGGCATACGTCAATTGCAAATCGTTGCCGACCTTTTTGGCGAGCACATTGTCGAGCAACTGTTCCTTACCTTCACGCTTCCCGAGAACCCGGTAATGTTCGCCGGCACGGGCCTTGACGGCATGCGGCAGACCGGGCTGCAGCGCCTGTGCAGTCTTGCCGTTGTGCAGGACGATCGATGAATCAACAGGTGTGGTCGGCTTTGTCATAAATGGTCTCTTTATCAGCGTTCATTCATCGCCCCACCGAAAGCCTTGAAGACGGGCTTGGCGAGGTAGTGCAATATGGAGCGGCTATCGGTACGGATATCAACGGTTGCGGTCATGCCGGGCTTGAGCGGTACATCGGCCAGCTTGCGGTTGGCTTTGTCCGTATCCAGTTGCACGTGGGCGCGGTAGTAAGTGGTGGACTGGGCATTGCTGCCCTGTTCGGTCAGGGTGTCGGAGCTGAGGTAGCTGAGCGTACCCTGCAGTGTGCCGTAGACCGAATAATCGAATGCATCGAGCTTGATCGTCACCGGCAGACCCGGCTTGAGCTGACCGATGTCGGCAGGATTGATTTTGATTTCGATGATCATGTCGCCTTTGGTGGGCGATATTTGCATCAGTTCATCGCCGGCGCGCAGCACGCCGCCGATGGTAGTAATTTTCATGTATTTGACGATGCCAGCGACGGGCGCGGTCAGCACGGTATGACCGAGGATGCTTTCCCGCTCTTCAAGCTTGTAACGGCTGGAAGATAACTCCTCCGCCAGTTTAGTCACTTCCTGGCGCGCCTCTTGCAGGTATTTGTTACGCACGGCATTGCTCTTGCCTTGCAATTCGCCGACTTGTCGGCGCGCGCGCATGACTTCAAGGCGGCTGGTGTCGCCGGTCTTGAGCAGGGCTTCGTTCATGTGCAGTTCTTCCGTCGCCATGTTGAGCCCGTCTTTGAGTGTCGCCAATTCCTGCTGTAGGCTGTGCTTGCGTTGTTCGTAGAGCGCTTGCTGGGCCGCAGTGAATTCCGGATATTCCTTGAATTTTTGCCCGAATTTCAGCGGCTGCCCGTTGGCCTCCGCCTGCGCACGCACCAGCGCGGCAGCCAGCGCGGCATTCTTGGCTCGGCTTTCTTCAAAGGCGGCATTGGAGCGATCCCGCTCCAGGATAGCGAGTTGCTGTCCGGTTGCCACGCTTTGCCCCTCCTGCACCAGAATCCGCGACAGCACGCCGCCATCGGCTGCCTGAATGATTTGCGTGCGCGCACTGGGAATGATTTGCCCTTGGGCGCGTACGGTCTGGTCGATGTTGAACAAGGCGGCCCACAGCAGAAAACTGACCAGCCCGGCAAGCAGCAGCATCGTCATCGAAACGCGGCCAGACTGGTTGCGCAATGCGAATCTGTTGGGAACCGCGTAATACGTCGCGCTACTTCGACTCACAAATTCTATCCTCCAATTAACAATAAAATTCATGCAGCCTGCTCCTGAGTCAGCGGCGCGGCTTGCAGCTTTTGCAAGACTTGCTCCTTGGTCCCGTCCAGCACGATCTGATGATTGGCAATGACAATGAGGCGATCGACCAGCTCCAGCATCTCGGCTTTGTGCGTCACCAGAATCAGCGTGTCTTCCGGCTTGAGTGCAGCCTTGAGCGCCTGGGTGACTTGCAGTTCAAGGTTGCGGTCCATCGAGGCGGTTGGCTCATCCAGCAGCCAGATGCGTGGCTGGCGCAGGAAAGTGCGGGTCAGGTTGACCAGTTGCCGCTGTCCGCCCGACAGGCCGCTGCCGCCTTCGAAAATCTCTTGCTGCAGGCCCTTGGCGTGGCGCGCGATGACGGCTTGCAGCAAGCCGGTCTGCCGCGCCACCTGCAGGATGGTTTCGTCGCCCGGATCGAGCTGACCGAGAATCAGGTTGTCGCGCAGCGTGCCGGCAAACAAGCGGCCGTCTTGCTGGACATAGCCCAGCTGTTCGGCCAGGACCGGTTTGGCGATGTGCGCCAGATCGACATCGTCGAGCAGAATGCGGCCTTCCTGCGGTTTGTACATGCCGGACAAGAGGCGCAGCAAGGTGGTTTTGCCGGCGCCGACCGGACCCAGCACGCCGATCTTTTCTCCCGGATTGATGAACAGGCTCGGCACCGCCAAGGCCTTGTTATCGCGATACTGAGCACTGACAGACTCGAATCGGTAGCGGCCATGGATATGCGCAATGGCGACCGGCTGCTGTTGGCCGTGATGATCGTCCTGCAAGGACCAAAGCTGATCCAGCCCATGCAGGGCAGCCTTGGTATGAGCCCATTGCATCAGTTGATTCGGGATCATGGCAACCGGCGCGAGTACCCGGCCTGACAGGATCGAGCAGGCAATCAATGTCCCCATGGTCAGTTCCCCCCGGCTCACCAGCAAGGCCCCGGAAGCGACCAGCAGGACATAGGAAAACTGCTGGAAGGCAGCAATCAAATGCTGCGAATGCTCACTGATATTGCGCATATGCAACTCACTTTCGCGGGCTGCATCGGTGGTTTTCAGCCAGCGCGACAGCATGCGCCAGCCGCCCTGTCCGGATTTGATGGTCTCGGCACCTTCAACGGTTTCAACCAGCAGGCCGGTCTTCTGATTACTGGCCACCATGCTCTTGCTCGCATAGCGCTCGACTTGCCGGCGGTAATACAGGCCGATGACGATGGACATCAGGAAAAATGCCAGTGGAACCACCGCTAGCCAGCCGCCGATCAAGGCGATGATGAGCGTGAAAATCAGGGCGAAGGGGGCATCGACCAGCAGGTTGGTGGTGGCCGATGTAAAGAAGCCGCGCACCGTTTCGTAACCCCGCATCTGCGCTGCCAATCCGCCCACGCTTTGCGGCAACTGGTCCAGCCGGATCGACAGAAAGCGCAGATAGATGGTGCGTGCCAGCCGCTGGTCCACCTGGTCGATCAGGCGCTCGTAAAGATTGGTACGCACCCGTTTGGCAGCCAGCTCGAACAGGGCCGCCACCAGCACCCCCAGGGTCAGCACCAGCAGGGTTTGCGCGGCGCTGGTGGGGATGACACGGTCATACACCTGCATGCTGTAAAAGGAGGCTGCCAGCGCAACGACATTGATCATCAGGCCGCCGATGACGGCTTCCCGGATCAGCTTTTTGTGGGAAAAGACCTCGTCGCGGATGAGCTGGTATATCGGGCTGGCGCTGGCGACAAAGGGCTTGACCAGCCTGAGCGCGGCGATCACGTGCTCGGTCAGCGTGGCATCGGCCTGTTCGCGCCAGCCGTTAGCCTGCGCATCCCACCATTCACTGACCCATTGATTCTGGGCGTTTTTGCCGCGCAGGATGCCCCACTGCCCATTGCGTGTTTGCAGCAATGCCGGCATCACTGCGGCGTCAGGGGCCTTGAGCCAGCGCGGCGCCGGCACCTGCAAATGTTTGGCAACGATTTTCAGTTGATCCTGCGGCAGATTGCCGGGCACCGCCAGCGCTGCTTCGACAGCTTCCTGCAATGCCAGTCGGTCCACGGTTTCATGCTGCAATTGCGCCAGCCGCGCCAGGCAGGCGAGCAGGTTTGCCGGGACATTGCCTGCGGCGCTCATTGTCCTGCCCCGACGCTGGCGGCAAGACTTTGGGTATAAATTGCCAGGCGCCAGGTTGCAATCACTTGGGCGGCTTCGATATCGGCAAGCTGGACTTCGGTCTGCGCCTGTTCGCGCGCGGCATTCATCACATCCAGCCAGGATTTTCGACCGGCGAGAAATTGACGGTCATAGGATTTGGCGACATCCCCGGCCGCGGCCAGCGACTCCTTGAGCGCATTCATGCGGCTTGCCGATGTGGTTGCCAGCGCATAGTCGGCCAATACCTGTTCGCTGACGGCGCGCCGTTGCACTTCCACTTCCGCCAGGGCTGCCTGGTGTTGTGACTTGGCACTGGCAATATTGGAGAAGCTGGACAGCCCGGCCCCAAAACGACTGTTGACTCCGATAAATACCCGGTTTTCAGTCGCTGAATTGTTGACGGTGTAGTTGCCGTATTGCCGCTCGGCGCGCACATACACTTCCGGCGACAGATCGGCGCGGCGCTCCGCAATCACGCTCTCCTGCACGCTGGCTTGCGCTTGCGCCTTCTGGATTGCCGGATTAGCCACCTGCGCGCGATCCAGCAGCGTTTGCAGGCTGGCATTCAGCGGTCGTGGTACAGCGAGCGCGGCGCTTAACCCGAGGTCCTTGACAGGGCGCCCCGCCAACTGCCCCAGGCGCGCTATTGCAATGTCCTTTTGCGTGCGCGCCAGCGACAGATCGGCAGTGACCGACTTCAGGCGGCCAACCGCCAGGATCGCATCGCTTTCTGACGAGACCCCCTGCTCGACGCGTCGCCTGACCTGTTCATGCAGTCGCACATGGGTGGCCAGGCTTTTTTCATTCGCCTGCATCTTGAGATGGGCGGCTAACCAGTCGCTGTAAGCCTGCACTACCCGCAAGGCCAGCTGCTGGCGGACTTCTGCCAGTGTAGCCTGGCTGACAATAACGCCGGCTTCCGCCTTTTTCTTGCCGGCTGTCAATCGACCGCCCGTCCAGAGCGACTGCTGCAAGCGCAAGGTGGCTACCCTGCCATCGCCTTGATATGCACTATCCGAAGCACTGGTGCGCGCTTTTTCCAAAGCCACGGAAGGCGTTGGAAAGAATTGCCAGTTTGCCGAATCGACCTCCGCCTGCGCCCCCTGTTGCTGCGCTTGCTGCGCCTGAATCGCCGGATGGCCTGACAGTGCAGAGGCAATCAAGCGCTCCAGCGTCTCGGGGGATTCTGCCATGCACAGCGATGGCAGGAGCAAGCTCAGGCATTGGATAAGCCGCTTCAGCGAAGAGATCCCGATTGGCGCGACCACGTGCATCCGTACTGACCAATTGCAATCAATCCCGCACTCTTTATGCGTACGCCAGGATGGAGAACCATCTTTACATTTAGCCGTATTAAGCATCATCTTTGTTTAAAAGGTTCTCGTGGATAGGCATGCGTCCGTTCCGACTATCCAGCCTATTGTGATTACTTCAGGCCGCTATGCTCAAGCACCAGCATATGATGCATTCAGTTAAGTCTCATGGATTCTGTTTTACCCGTATTTTCTGAAGATCCACATTCAGGCTGGCTAGCGTTGCACCCTACCGAGGCGGGTGGGCGAAATTATTTTTGGATTTGCCAGAGGCATCTGCTGCCGTCCGAGTTGCTTTCTCAACGGATTAAGTCAGGCGGCTGTTTTACGCATGAAAAGCTTAAATTCGCGAAATACTTTCTGACTGAACATATTATTCTCAATAATAGGGGTTTCCAACCAGAAAGTGGCTGAGCAAATCTGAGCAAACAGAAAATTTATGCTTAAAAACAATGATTTAAAGGATAACGGCAGCTGGATTACTGGCAGACCTCAATGTCATCGTAGAAATGAAAACCAACCCCGCGCAGGGTCGTTACGGGCAATTGCAAACCGCATGCCTGTTCGACCTTGCGACGCAGGCGGCGCATCTGGGTATCCAGACGCCGCTGGTCATAGTCGAACAAGTCTCCGCCCAACGCCAGGACAATCGTCTCGCGCGTGACACACATGCCGCCGGTGGCCAGTGCCAGCAACACCGTGTAGTCCTGGGCAGATAGGGGAATCGGTGCAAAGCCGGGAGGGATCAGCCGAGGCGGTGACACCGACAGATGCCAGCAGGGCGGCGCGTCGGCAATGGCAGACAGTACAGCTTGCCTGGATTCGACATTGCGTTCAGTAATGTCGCGCGCCACGGCAACCCGCACTTGATCAGACTCTGACCAGCGTGCCGACCACATGATATGGACGATCTGGCCATCCTTGCGCACATAGCGGTTCTCGAAATGGCGCTGCAGATATCCGCCCATGATCCTGTCGGCCGCCTGCAGGGTCTTTTCCCGATCTTCATGGAACACCAGGTCGATCATCGGCTTGCCGATCATTTCTTCCGGTGTATAGCCGAAAATACGTTCACAGGCGCCACTGACCGAGACAAAATGGCCGCCCTTGTCCACCACGCAGATAGCGTCGGGCAGCCAATCCATGAAGTTGCTTGAGAGCGCATTGCCATTTGGAACATTGCCATTTGTTTTCATGGAAGAGCAACAGGAAGCATTACAGCGTCAGCGCAGTACCTAATGGTTGGCCAGTAAATATGTCATTAACACCTTCATCAAGATTCTCGCGTGATGCATGCCAAAATGATACTTGCCCGCTTTGAGGAAAAACAGCTGAATTCGCACATCGAGACGCGCATAAACCTGCGTTCTTTGGTGGCTCAAAGCATTAAGAATAACCATGCACTCATTGTCAGCTTGGAAGATTCGCTCGGCAGCGGTGGCGCAATCTAATCAATTGCATCTGGGGAAATCAGATTATTTATCCGCCTCGAAGTACACTGAATCAGCGAAAAATCTTTATCGGCATAGGCTGCTTCAGCTGCCAAGTAATCGAGATGGTGCAATCCCCTTCGTGGCATTCGAGCACAACCGGCCCAGGGGCAACGTATGCGCGGAGCAATGCTCCACAAAACCCCTGCTGCACCCTCCCGCCAGACGCGTCCAAATCGTGAACTTATTCCGTCCACATTCCTTAGCGTGTGCCGCCTCGGCCTACTTCACGGCAGTCATTGCCCGATCTGCCGACGCCTTGGCCCGGCAGCTTTCAGCAAGCCGGCGATGGTTTCCAATACTTCAGGGTGATGCACCATGCCCAGATGGCTCACGCCTTTGACTTCAATGTTGCGATGGTCGGTAGATTGTTTGCCGATACAGCTTTGCCAGCCGACCAAGCCATCGGTTTGCGAATAGATTGACGAAGAAGGCACCGGCGGCGGTTCGCACAAACGCTGCAACAATGCTTCGTCCGGCAAAAACGGCACGCCGCTCAGACTGCCAAATATTCCCTCTGATTCGGCCAGATCCGGCTTGACGAATGGCGTCGCCAGGGTAATGACCTGTCGTATCAGCTGCGGATGCAATTTCCCCAGTTCGCGGGCATAGATGCCGCCCAGGCTGCAGCCGATAATCGAGACGGAATTCTGATGATCTGCATGGATTTCCTGCAGCTGCTGGCTCAGCATCGACAGCCATACATCAAAATTCCAGCCCGGCCCGTAATTGAACCCCTGCCTCCAGTCGTAGACCGGGTAACCCAGTTGCTGCAATCGTACCCGCAAATCGGCGGTCGAACTGCCATTCAGTGTAAATCCCGGAAATACCAGCACCGGATGGCCATCACCCCGCAGTGTCAGGTCGCGGCGCTGCATATGGCCCGAGACATAATTGAAAAATGCATTGACCGGTTCGAGCGCAAACAACAGCGGCGAAGAAGGTAGTCCGTTAAACATGGCACTCCAGAAAAGGGGATGGAAAAGCCGGTTACGGCTTTTCCATTAGAACGTCACAATGATGATTGTAGTGAGAAATACAGATCGGCAGCTTGATCTAATCAGAAGCGCCGGCGATAAAACCTTGCAGTCCGCAGGGATGCGGCCAGAGGTTTGCTGTGATTGACTGCAATTGCGTTGTCTTGCCCTGCTCAGTGCACGGAGCTGCCACTCTTGGCTTGCGCAGTTACTTCCGGATCTTGCGTTAGGGGCGTGGTGAACTTTTCAAGCACTTCCTGCTGGCGCTGAGTCGCCTTCATGGTTTCTTCAGAAACTTTCTGCATCACTTCGGCAATCACGGCTTCGGTCGCGCGTACGGTTTCCGGCACCCGTGACTCCAGCGCTTCCGTCACGCCTGCTTGCGTTTCAGCAAGGATGTTTTGTAAATGCTGTTGATAGGCACGAATTTTTTCGGTTGCTGGCGGCGCTTGTTCCTCGATAATAGAGCGCGCTTCATCCGGCGTGGTAACACCGAGCAGCCGTTGCGAGTTGGCCAGGGATTCTTTGAACAGGGCTTTCATTACCTGCACATTCAATTCATTTATTTTTTGCACGCCTTCAAGCATTTTGTTGGAAAGATCGGTGGTAAACAAAAGTTGCGCATCGAATTGCGCCTTGAGGGTGGCAGAGTTGAAAGCTTGAAAATAGTTAAACATAGGCATTCCTTGAACTTGATCGTATCCATTGAGCAATTGCACTTTGTGACATGCTCAATCTAAGAGTCCAATGCAGGTTTTAACGTTCAATGAAATTTGCTATGCTTTATGATTCTCCTACACATGCATTTGTGTGGGCGAGATATCTTCGGGAAGAATCGGCATGCAGTCAACCGCGGAACAAGGATTACTGCGAATCAACTCGGCTTCATTATTCTTTTGTATTCGGGTTGGCATTAACGCACGTCAAACCGGGTAACTATCAGATCAGATCGCGATTACTACCGCCGACCAGTTCGCCATTCATCCATGCAGCAAGTGTCTGTGTCACCAACTGCCCTTTTTATTGCGACTGATGTTTGCAAGCCGCAGTCCCTTTGGATCCTCGGTTGAATCCTTGGACGAGCGCGACCGGCGATAATGCAACTCGCGCTTTGAATTTGCAACGCCTGACATCGGGCGCCCGTCGAGTACCATTTCGCTCGGCTGCGCAAAAAACGCCGATGCATGGGACAAGAAACTTGATCTTATATTGAGACACAATGCATACGTGAGTACATCTGGGGGAATTTTGCGTCTGAAATAATACTGGGAGCCGCGCTTTGCGAGATGGGTACACATAGCCTCTTTCAGGTCTAGGTGTAACACCCACGTGGTACTTTCCTCGCCTGAAAGCCTTGCTGGCTCTAGGTTCCGCGCCACATAAGGACTTTGGGGCGGATGGTGCGGCTGGCGGGGATCGAACCCACGACCCTTGGCTTCGGAGGCCAATACTCTATCCACTGAGCTACAGCCGCGTAGGGAAATGCTGAAGAGTCCAGAAGGATACCGTTTTTCTGCTGTCGCGTCCATGCAAACCGCTGCCAATCCGTTCCAAATTAGCAGCATTGCGTCTATAATCAAGGGTTTGGCGAGTGATTGCACATTGGCATCCAGGGTTTGGCCCTGATCTGTGCGCCCCGGCCTACCGGTTTAAAAAATGTTTTGAGGAAATAATGAGCGACGCACATAACGAACACGAGTCCTTGATTAAAACACCGAAGCAATTGATCGCTGTGGTAGCCGCAGCCTTTATCGTGCCGATCCTTTGCATCGTGCTGCTGGTGCAATTTATCACCAATGACAAACAGGCCAGCACCGGCTTGAGTGATGAGCAGATTGCCGAATCCACCGCTGCGCGCATCCGCCCGGTCGGCGATGCAGGCTTTACGCTGCTCGATGCCAATGCGCCAAAACAGTTGCAAACTGCTGAAACAGTCTACAAGGCCAATTGCGCTGCCTGCCACGACTCCGGCGTGGCAGGCGCACCGAAATTAGGCGATGCCGGTAGCTGGTCGGCACGGATTGCACAGGGCTACGACAAGCTGCTGAACAATGCGATCCACGGTATTCGCGCGATGCCGGCCAAGGGCGGCAACCCGAGCCTGGACGATGTCGAAGTCGCACGCGCCGTGGTGTTCATGGCTAACAAGTCCGGTGCCTCATTCAAGGAGCCGGCCGTCAAAGCCGCGCCTGCCGCTGCACCGGCAGCAGATACCGCCGCAACCAGCGTTCCACCAGAATCGCAGGGTGCTCCAGTGGCATCGGCCACCGCGCCTTTGGCGTCGGCCCCGACACAGCAGGTACAAGCAGCCGCGGGCGATAGCAACAAACTCGATACTGGCAAGAAGATTTACGATAGCGCCTGCGTGGCTTGCCACGGCACCGGTGCAGCCGGCGCGCCGAAACTGGGCGACAAGGCAGCCTGGGCGCCGCGCCTGAAAAAGGGCCAGGATGTGTTGTACGCCAGCGCCATCAAGGGTATCGGCATTATGCCGCCCAAGGGTGGTGCATCGGCATCCGATGATGAGATCAAGGCGGCAGTCGATTACATGACGGCATCCGTGAAATAAAGCCCCTTGTCCCGCAAAAAAGCCGACTCGCAAGTCGGCTTTTTTATTGCTGCGCTGGTTTGCCGCAGGCTCGCCGGCATTTAGCGGCGCTTGGCGCGCTGCTGTGCGTATGCTTTTTTGGCGGCGAACGCTACCAGCAAGCCTAGTGCGCCGGCAAGGATCAGCTTGCGTGCTGCCGGCTTCAGCATGGCCGTCTTGGAGAGCAAGGACATGCCGCTTGCCGCCAGCGGCATCAGTGCGGCCAGGTTAATGCCGGGCAGGCTGCCTTTCCGGTTTTTAAGCAGCGTCACCGCGGCCAGCACCAGTGCCCCGGCTGCTCCCTTGCCCAGTGCGCCCGGTTGCACGCTGGCGGCAATGGATTGCCTGGCGTCGAGCAGGTTGAGCCGGTGCATGCCGGCTTGCGCGAGTAATTGCTGCTTGCGGTCTAGGTGGTCCTTATTCATCGGCGCGTTCACAGCAAGGCGTCACGGTCATTGCGCAATTCGGCCATGGTGATCGGCAGCGACAAGCGGCCTGCATCGATCATCGAGCGCGCATACCAGACGATGGCTGCGGTGGCGAGCGTAAACACGGCGGCGACGATCGCCAGGATTTTCCAGCCAAGCGAATCCCAGGCCAGCACCACGACCAGACCGGTCCAGCAAGCCAGCGCAAAAAACGCGGTGAGGACGGCGAGCGCAAAAAACACTGCCAGCTTGAGCGCGGCGGTGCGCGCTTCGGCCAACTCCAGCGCCGCCAGTTCCAGCCGGCACAGTGCCAGGCCAAGTGTGTTTTTAGCCATCGCGGCCAGACCGCCGATAAAACCCGGGCGCAGTTGCGGGCCGGTATCAAGTTGCTCTGTCATGGATTCCTGGCGTTATTTACGGGCGATCAGCATGCCGACCAACAGGCCGACACCGGCGGAAATCGCCACTGCTTTCCATGGATTTTCCTTGACGAAATCGTCGGCATTTTCGGCAAGTTCCTTGCCGGTTTCCAGCGCTAAAGCCTGCATTTCCTGGGCGCTGCCCAAGGCATTGTCGAGCATGCCCAGTCCCTTGCTGCGCAATTCATCGGCACGGTCGCCGGAGGCCGAGGTCGCTTCACGGAACAGTTGTTGGGCATCACGCACCAGGGTTTTCATATCGTTTCGCACGGTTTTGTAGCTTGAAGTGGTCATGGCGCATCTCCTGAAATCCGGAAAGAAAGAAAATTGTTCATCCCATCATACCCAGCACAGCCGAGGTCGACAAGGCGGCTGACCGCATTTCCGCTTATAAAGTTAACCCAGCGCAAATCCGGCGTGAAATTCCGGCAGCATGCTGGTGCTTTGCGAGGTGGATTTAATTGCTTTTGCCGCGCAATTCGGCGATCGCTTCAATATTGCCAATCCGGATCAGGATCGGGTGTACCGCACCGGTGGGCTGGATCGGACGCCAGGCAAACAGCCATTCGCGCTGCCGGGCCAACTGGCGCGCCCTGGAAAAGACTGCGCCCAGCGGGCTTGGCATGCCATACGAAATCGCGGCATCGATCCCGGCCCAGTTGGGCAATGCCCGCTGGGCGGCGCGGTGGATACGCTCGCCGAATTGCTCGGCGTCGTGAATGATCAGGCAGCAATCCGCGTCCGGTTCGGCGTCGAAGCGGGTTTCATCCCAACTCTGGGTCAGGCGCAAGGCCAGATAACTGCCGGACTGTGCGGACGGGTTTTTGGGGCGAAACGGCAAGATCTGGGCGCCGGCTTCCGGCCCGGCTTCCGGCACGACCGGCTCCAGCCGGAACTCGCCCAATGTCAGCGAACGCTCCAGGCAGGAACGGTCCGCATACTGATACAGTTTCGACGGACGTGGGTTATCGACGGCGAGCATGGCAATTCCTGGGAAGAAGATAAAAATCGGCGGCGCTGGCCAACCTCATAGGTGCATTGTGCCTCGCCGACCGGCTGCCGACAATCCCGGCGCCGGATTTTTTGCGCACCTAGCGCCACCCGGAGATAGCGCCAGAGTTGCTGCCAGCTGTCAGCCGGTGCGTCCCATGTCTGGCGGGGCTTGCCGGTGCAGCCGGTACCATAGCAAGCCGAGCCATTCATGCATCGCATAGTAGCTCAGGCGCAAGCCGGCCGCCGTGGGCACCCAGCGCAATGCCGATCGGCGGCCATAGGTGGCGAAGACGGTGGGCGCCGGCACCACCTGCATGCCGTGTTGCTCGAATGCGCGCCGGGCGCGCGGCATGTGCAGCGCATCGGTGACCAGCACCATCTTGCGCACCCCGGCCTGCTGCAGCATTCGGGCGGAATATTGGGCATTTTGCGCAGTATTGTCGGACGCCTGCTCGACCCAGTGCACCGGGGTGCCCAGCTCTTCGCGCAGCACGGTTGCCATCAACGCCGCTTCGGAAAGCGTTGCGCCCTCCGGTGCGCCGCCGCTGACCAGCAGCGGCAAGCCAGTTGCACGCTGCAGCCGGGCGCCATAGCGCAGCCGCCCGAGCGAGATCAGGTTCGGCACATCCTGGCCACCATATTCCGGCGCATTCGACTGGCGCCCACCGGCCAGAATCACGATTGCCTGGGCGTCCAGCGCATGCGTGGACAGCAGCGGCGGGTTCATGGCTTCGAGCGGCCGGGCCAGCCAGTGCGCGCCGATGCCGGTACTGCATACGGTCAGCAGCAACAAGGCCAGTGCGCTTAGCGCAAAGCCCAGGCGCGGTCGCGAACGGCGCAATAGCAAGCCCATGGCGCACAGCAGGATGAAGTTAAAAGGCGGCAAAAGCAAGGCGCCGACCAGCGTATTGAATATCAGGCTTGCGCTCATGCGTGCTTTATTGGGTGGAATGGACGCAGCGGCGGCGATCCGGTGCGGCGCGAGTGTATCCGAGTTTGCCGCTTCGCATGCGTTACACGCGCACTGTGCAAGAAAGTGTGGCCGGCCGTCAAGTCAATCGTGCGCGTACCCTGCAGCGGCCGACAGCCGGGCATGGCGCGTACCGGTTGCCTCTGCCCGGCGCGCCATGCTTGAGGAGGGCTTAACGATCCATCTGCGGCAGCGCGATGGTGCGCAGCTGGAATCGTCCATCATTATTGAATAGCCAGGTTTCCGACAGCTCGACACGGCCGCGCTGCAGCAAACTGGCTGCCGGCTTCGGGAAGGGTGCGCTGCTGCGCAGGCTGGCCAGCGCGGTCGATTCGGTGGTCCGGTCGCGGTTGGAGCGCATGATTTCCGAGCGCACCAGGTTGCCGTTTGCATCCACCGCATACTTGAGTACCACGACCGAGCGCAGCAATGCCTGCGGCCGGCCGGAATAGATCTTGGCAGAATTGGCCGCGGCAATCCGCTGGGCCAGGTCAAGCTTGTAAGCATTGACGCTGGTCGCTCGGGAAGCAATCCGCTCGCCGCGATTCTCAACCGGCCCTTTTGACGGTTCAATGGCGGCGCTTGCGGTCGGCGGTGGCGACTCGGTCGCACAAGAGGCAAGCAAAGCGGTAAACAGCAGGGAAATAATTTTTATCATCTCAGTCTCCAATCTTCTTACGTAATATTGGCGTTGCGTAGAAAACGCGCCGTGCCCCGCTTGCAGTAACGGGGGTTTTGCTATGGCTCATATTCCATCAAATAATTCTTGAGTGCAACTATTGCGACTTGCCAGATGACGCTTGATGACCGATTACACTCTTGTCAGTGCACTCCCCACTTTCACCTGGTAAATTGTGAGCGGGCGCTTACATTCGCGTTGCCTCATGTTTTTACCAGTGTAATCGCTGCAAGCAGAGTCGCAAGCTGGATTGGCGCAAGCATTCAGCGGCATGCCATGCTGTTGCAAACTGGCTTTGCATTTATGGCAAGCTGCGCTATGGTAGTGTCAGCTTTGCACCTGGAGCGACCGTGGAAAACAGGATGAAGCACTTGCTGATGCTGGTGCTGGCAACCGGCGCCAGCGCCTTGCCGGCCGCCGCACAGGAAGCGGCGCATGACCACACGATGGAAGTATCGGTCAGGCAAGTCAATGACGAGCGGCATAGGCATTATGAACTGCACGCTGCCGGCTTCGTGGCGGCCACGCCGCAGCAGGTCTGGCAAGTGCTGACCGATTACGGCCGGCTGCACCAGTTTATCCCGCAAATCCACGCTTCCAGAATCGTGTCGCGCAGCGGCGACACCAGCATCATCGAGCAAACCGGCAGCAGCGGATTACTGTTTTACGAGCAAACGGTCCAAATCGTGGTGAGCAGCGCAGAGCAGCCGTTTTCCCGGATCGATGTCAGCCTGGTCTCGGGCGACATGAAGCGCTATGCGGTGCGCTGGGATATGGCGCCGGTCCTGCTGCAGGGAGTGGCCGGCACGCGCCTGAATTATCAAGGCGAAATCGAGCCGGATTTTTTTGTGCCACCTTTTATTGGCAGCGCTCTGATCGAAGCCGATTTCCGCACCATGATGCAGGCGCTGGTCGATGAAATCATGCGCCGTGCCGGCGCAGCCGGTGCGCTGCAGGCAGCGCCCCCCGCACCAGAAAACCGCTGATGTCTAATGCCGGAAGCCTGGCGACGCCATGCGCAATCAGCTCGGACGCGAAGCCTCAATCAAAAGACCCTTGCCGCCGGAATTGCTCGGTGGCGCGCACCAGTGCGGCGGCAATGCCCGGCTCCAGACCGGCGTGGCCGGCGTCGGCGATCATGTGCAACTTCGCTTCTGGCCAGACTTGATGCAAGCGGTAAGCCGCGCTTGGCGGGCACACCACATCGTAGCGCCCCTGCACGATCACTGCCGGCAAATGGCGGATCCGGTCGACTTGGCGGATCAGCTGGTCGTCGCTGAAAAACCCCTGGTGCAAAAAGTAATGTGCTTCGAGCCGCCCGACGCCCACTGACACGGTATCGGTGGCGAATTCATCGACCAATTCCGGTTGCGGCCGAAGATACAGGCAGCTGCCTTCATAGCGACCCCAGGCGCGCGCCGCCGGCATGTAGATGGCCGGGTCATCGTCAAACAGGCGTGCGGCAAATGCACGCAACAAGTCGCCGCGCTCGGCGGGCGGAATGTCGCGCACGAATTGCGCATGCACTTCGGGGAAAAACCATTGCATGCCATTCAGGAACCAGTCGATTTCGGCCTGGGTGCACAGGAAAATTCCACGCAGTACGAATCCGCTGCAACAGGCCGGATGTGCCTGGCCATAAGCCAGCGCCAAGGTCGACCCCCATGAACCGCCGAACACCAGCCAGCGCGCAATGCCGAGCATGTCGCGGAGGCGTTCGATATCGCTGATCAGCAAGGGCGTGGTGTTGTTGCGAAATTCGCCCAGCGGCGTCGAGCGGCCGGCGCCGCGCTGGTCGAACAGCACGATGCGATAACGGGCCGGATCGAAAAAGCGCCGGTGCTTGGGCGACAGGCCGGCGCCCGGCCCGCCATGCAGGAACAATACCGGCACGCCTTGCGGGTTGCCGCATTCTTCCCAGTAAATCGTGTGTACATCATCGACCGCCAGCATGCCGCTGCGATACGGTTCAATGGGTGGAAATAGCGGCAGCGGTGCGTCGGTCATGAAGTCCTTGCAGGGTCGGCGATCCAGAACGCCATCATACGCCGGCCGCTGTACCTCGCCCAGCCCCGGGTTGTCCGGCACAAAAACTTGGCAGCAGATCAACGGCGCGATCCGGACACTTATCGATTGTGCATCACAGAAAGTGTTTGAGTTTTCTCATGATGCCACCAGGCAATAAATATTATGGTGATGAACTCGATTGGCGACGCAATCCAATGCAGCGGCATTGCGCAAGTACGACATTGCGAAAAATCAAATGAAGCAATTGTTAATCAACAAATTAATTCTCTGTGGAACTTTTATCGCTTCGCCAATTCCAATTTGGACATGTTGATGCACTGCAATTATTGAATGGCCAATGGCGTTGGCGCTGCGGCCGGTAATTACGTTCTGACAGGAATACCGTGATGAAATTCAGCAAACCCGATCGTGAGCCGCAACCCGAAGCGTTGCATCTGCATGTCGAAACTTTTGAAAACCGCCGCCAGATGCTGCTGATGTATCTGGGTAATGGCATTGGCTGTTTTTTGCTGCTGCTGTTCGGCGTCGTATCCTTGCGCGCCAATTATCCGCTGATGGCATTTGTCACGCTGTTGCAGGCAGTCGTGTGCAGCGTCAATCTGCTGGTGCTGAAAACGACCGGCAATCTGCAGCTTGCCAGCCGCACCTTTACCATCGGCACTCTGCTGCTGTTTTGTTTTTTACTGGCCGGCGGCGGGATTGACCAGACCGGTCCGCTGTGGGCGTATCCGATTGCGGCTGCCACCATTTTTTTGCAGGGTGCGCGGCGCGGCCTGTGGCTGACCGCATTGATGTTCAGCATTGCACTGTTCATTTTTTTTGGGCCGCTGACATTTACCGGGCAAGCCATGTATACGCTGGATTTCAAGTTCCGTTTTCTGGCGACCTTCGGCACGCTGACCTTGTTCGCTGCGCTGCATGAATATGCGCGCGCGCGCAACCAGAGCCAGTTATTGCGGGTCAGCGCCCAGCTCGACCGGCTGTCGCATACCGACCAGTTGACCGCATTGCCGAACCGGCGTTTCATGCTGAACCGGCTGGAGGCGGAAAACAGCCGCTACCAGCGCCACCAGCGTTGTTACTCGATCGTGTTCGCCGATATTGACCATTTCAAGTTGGTCAACGACCGCCATGGCCACCAGGTTGGCGATGAAGCGCTGCAAGCCGTTGCGCAAACGCTGCGCTCGCAATTGCGCCAGCTCGATGAAGTGTGCCGCTGGGGCGGCGAGGAATTTTTGCTGCTATTGCCGGAAACCGATTTGGCGCAGGCCGTCGAGGTTGCCGAAAAACTACGTGCGTCGGTGGCAAATATTTGTTTGTATTCTGGCGATACGCGACTGCCATTGACCATGAGCTTCGGTGTGCATACCGTCAATGGCCCGGGCAGCATCGACAGCTTTATCCACAGCGCCGATGAAAAACTGTATCTTGCCAAGAAGAATGGCCGCAACCGCATCGTTGCCCATTTGCCGGTGCAGGCCACGGCGGCAAAGCCAGCCGCGCTGAACAATGAAAACCTGGCCTTGTCGGTGGCGCTTTGATTGCTGCCGAGGATCGATATGAACAGCAGCCCTTCCGTGCAGCGAACTCGCTGCCTGAGCGATGGTCTGATTGATCAACAGGGTTTATCGGACGTTGATATGCGGCTTTGCTGATGCGGCGCTTGATGCTTGCCTTACTAAGCGGCCAGTCAGCTAATCGAGCACATGTTTGCCTGGTTGCATCTGCGTGCTTTGTCGCCGGCAGGTGAATTGTATTGGGATGCGCTGTCATTGCATGCGATACCGAGCGATTGCACTTGTAGATTGACGCAGCCCGCTATGCAAGCTGCGAAGGAGGATCCGATGAAAGATCGTCAGCTGGTTTTTGTTCAGGTTCACGAGCACGGTCACATGTCTGCCAAACGACATGCCAGTGGCCGTTCCTTACATGCCGGCAATGCCGGCAGCGCTAGTGCGCGCAGCGATCAAGAAGAAACCGAGATTGACCAAATCGAATCGACCGCGCCGCAGAATATCACCCATGACGAAGACGATGTCGACGCCGAACCTGAACGATGCTGGCTGCCCTCGGACCGCCCGCAATCCCGGCCCACATCCTGAGCGCCGTATTGACCCGGCAACAATGATGTCTTGGCGTAGCTTGGACAGTGTGTTTGTGGATTAGCCGAGCGGCTGGCGCAGCATGCTTGGGCAAGCCAGAGCAAACGCCCGGCTGGTGGACAAGACACTATTGATTTGCTCGGCACGCTATCACCTGTAGGCACTCCATGCAGCGGATGGTATCCAGCTGGGCGAAACCATGCTTACCTGAATTGACTGCCGGCACCTCAACCAGCTTTTCAACTGGCTTTTCAATTGTTTGCAGCTAGTTTCAAGCAGGCCCGGCCAGCGCCAATCGGGGCGCTCTTATTCCGCGCGCTTTTTTTTCGCTTTGTTTTTGGCAGTTTTGCCAGTGACGCTTTTTTTCACATCGGGCGCAATCGTCGGCGCTGCTGCCGGCACCAGCACGACGGCAGAACCGCCGCTGGCGGTCGCGCTGCTGCCGCCGCTGCCGAGCGTGGTCACACTTGGCGGCACAGGCCGGACCGGCGCTGGCGCTGCTGGTGCATTTGGCGTTGGTGCAATCGGAGTTGGTGCGTTTGGCGCGGTTGCATTCGGTGCTGGCGCACTTGCCGTGCCTGGTGTCAGACTACCGGACGGCACTCTTGCAACCGGCGGCGGCATGCTGCTGGCCGACACCGGCGGTGACAAGGGCGGCATTGCGGTATTTGCCGCTGGCGGCGACATGCCTGGCACCGGCGCTGATGGCGATGCGCTAGGTGCAGGTGCTTGCGGTGCAACGGGCGCGCGCTGCGGCGTGGCTGGCACTGGTGCCGGTGCCGGCTGCGGCGCAGCAGAGACGGCGGGCGGCACATTGGCAGGTGCCGGCCGCGGCTCGAAAACTTG
>JAKFFK010000123.1:0-20722 GCA_036675285.1 Paucimonas sp.
CGCCTTCCTTGTCCAGCGCAACAGCGTTGGAAATGGCATCCTGGGAAGAGTTGCGGCCGGTACGGAAGATGTACTTGTTCCACTTTTCACCGGTGATGGCGTCGGCCACAGCCGGCTCGACCAACAGGATTTTCTTGAATTCTTCAGCGATCGGCAACATGGCCAAGGCCACGCCGGAAGCGGTCGGGCCGACAGCGATATGAGCGCCATCATCCGCGAAAGCGGTGGTCAGCTGGGCTTTGCCCAAGTCGGGCTTGCACTGGTCGTCTTTTTCGAGAATGACCAATTTGTTGCCATTGACGGCATTGGTGCCCTTGGTGGCGTATTGCAGACCCATTTCCAGGCCGACCTGGGTTTGCTTGGCGTAAGCTTCCAGAATGCCGGTCTTGCAGTAAATATGGGCAATCTTGATATCCTTGGCTTGCAGCGGTGCTGCGCAGACCAGAATCGCAAGCGCGGATATTACGTGACGTCTCATCATCTTCTTTCCTCTTTGTGGGGTAAAAATTAATTAAAGATACTGCAAGCAAAGCATAGAAGATCAGTAATACTACCAGTCTGTCAACGCATGAAAACGGCTGGCGTGTTTTTTTACCGACACTTCCACACTTTCTAACACTTTACACATCGCCTGCCACTGACCGGATGGTGACCCGATTCAGTGAACGCGCTCAAGCGCCTCGCTTGACCACGCGCGAAACACTTCGATTACGCAACTCTCGTTGCGCTTGCACTTTTTTAACACTGCAACAACAGGAACAATGACTGAACCATTGATTGCTGCGGACAGTTAAATAAGGCGGGTATTATAGCCACAATGTCAACTTTCAAACAACTTGTGCTTACCCGCCAAGCTCAACATATTGAAAAGCTTGATGTATCGCAAAAATTACCAGAGAACCAATCCGGGATTAGTTGTTGTGACCATGTTGCGCATAGACATTTAATGTCTTTTATTAATCGACACACTGTAGGGGATTAAATGCATTGCGTCAATATTGCCTTCATTACCTTATGTGTAGCTTATGGTTCGCTCGCAACGTTCATTTTGTGGAAGAGAATTGATAGCAGTGTATAGAACTGCTGAAGAGGGGGGAATGGAAGAAAACTTGTTTAACAATCTTTTTAAAGAATAACCACATTGAGTGCCGGCATTTGCAGGCTGCACTCAATGTGGATGCCCTAGGGCAAAGTCATTTACTTATTTGCTGGAAGAACTACCTGACGAACTATCGGAATTGGTTGCACCGGAGCCGGTAGTCGGAATCGAAGTCGAACCAGCGGCACTGGATCCGCTGGAAGACGGGACTGCAGTACTTGAAGTAGGCGCGGTGCCGCTTGGATTTTTAATCGTTGAACTGCCGCTACTATCAGATCCCGAACTGGATGAAGCTGTGCCCGATGAAGTGGTGCCGGATGTGCTGCTTCCAGTTGAAGAAGCAGGTTTATTCATCGAACCGCATGCGGCAAGTACAAATGCGCATGCCAAAGGAAGAATCCATTTAATCATAAAATACTCCTTAGAAAGTTATTCGAAACAGGCGAATTCTCTGCGCCCATTTATTTTTTACGTGCATGTGTGCATATGCATCTTGTAGAGAGTTTCAATAACTGTAAGTTCCAAAGCTCATGTGCTGCCATATTTGCTACTGATCTTCATCAAGCATTGGCGCACAGTTGCCAGCAAAGCCTGTCGCGCAAGCATCTTTATCGAGGTTGAATCTGCGGCACTTGAACGATCGACAGCAATCAGGTACCGAACCGGTGCAGGTGAAGGAATGAAACGGCAAGCTAAGTCAATGTACACATTGACTGTCGTCAACCCATGCTAGGCGCAGTCAACCATATTCAAGCCGTGCCATGACAGCGCTAGCAGCACTACTATTGCTGCCATTGCACAGACATGCATTGGAAAATCGATACTGGTAGCAAGGTCTTTATCGCCTTTTGTCAACAAGGCGATACAGGCGTGAGTCGTTTTAGGAAAAGCAGTGGCTTTTACTTGCTGACTTCGTTGCCGACAATACCACCGACGGCGGCGCCACCAACCGTGCCTAACACACCGCCATCCGTCACCACATTGCCAAGCACGCCGCCCACTACCGCACCGGTGCCGATGCCAAGCTGCTGACGCGTTGGCGAAGTCGAACATCCAACCACACTGATTCCGACGCCGACCACAAATATCACTTTACCGATCATGCGCGTTTGCATCGCCTATCCTTTCCAACACTCCGGCAACATGTTTCACAGCCGACTCCCTGGTGCACAGCCCCTGATACATAGTGATTATTTCTTATGAGGGTTGTCTATTCTGATATTTCGATGTCGGCTTGCCGGTTTAAGTTCCTGGCAGAGCCGTGGCTGTCGCAGTTGGAGTAATTCGGCTTGACGTCGGCAAACTGGCCCGCACCGCATTACAGCAGGGCCGCCGAAGGCGATGTTTGATGGTGCATGCTTGGTAGAAAATCCGCCGCGCGGGTGGACGAATGACTGCGCGCCGAAATCGGCCGACCGACGGGAGTTTGTGCGGCCGGCAGCCGACGCGAATATCCTGCGCTGCGCACCAAGCGGCAGCACAGCCGGCGCGTGCCGGCGTCTGGTCAGGCGACGGCTTTTTTTGCCGGCGTTTTTTTTGCCGGGGCTTTCTTGGCGACGGCTTTTTTGAGCGGCACCTTTACTTTCGCCGCCGCTTTCTTTTCGGCCGGCGCATCCGCGTCGGGCACCGACTTGGCGCCGGCTTTACCCTTGGCGGCAGGCGCTTTCGCCTTGCGCTCCTCGAATTCAAAACTGACCTTGCCATCCTTGCCCTTGACCAGGAAAGCCTTGAATGGGCGGCGCGTGCGTTGCGAGATGAAACCGGGCAGCAGATCGGTCTTGCCATCGCCCAGCAATTTCACCATTTGTTCTGGCAAAATCTCTTGCTGCAAAATGATGCGCCCGCTGCGGAAGTCACAGGCTTTCGGCTTGGCCACGGTTTTTTCACACACATAGGCCAGTCCCATTTCATACACGCCGCTGCCGCATTTCGGGCAAGGCCCGAGCGCCGTTTGACCGGTGAAGTCGACGCCTTCGGCATTTTCGTCATCGTCCTGATTCTGGCCGAAATCGAATTCGAGCTTGTAGTTATTAATGTCTTCGTCGCGGGCGATTTTCAGGATTGCGGCAAATGGCCGGCCCATCTTCGAGCGGAACCCCTGCAGCGGACCGATGGTGCGATTGGCCAGCAGCTCTTCCACCTCGGCGACTTCGAACTGGCGGCTGCCAGGCGTTTTCGACATCGAGAATTCGCACTTGGTGCAGGCAAAGCGGCGATAGTTTTCCTTGACCACCGCGCCGCAGTTCGGACATGGCGTCTTTAGCGTCGCGTAATCGCCGGGAATCGTATCGTTGTTGTATTCCTTGGCGCGCTTGACGATGATTTGCGTCATCTGCGCAATCTCGCGCATGAATTCTTCGCGGCTGATCGTGCCCCGCTCCATTTGCGCCAGCTTGTTTTCCCAGCCACCGGTCAATTCCGGCGAGGTCAGCTCCTGTACGCCCAAACCACGCAATAAGGTCATTAGCTGGAAGGCCTTGGCCGTCGGGATCAGCTCACGCCCTTCGCGCAGCAGATACCGTTCATTCAACAGGCCCTCGATGGTGGCGGCACGGGTCGCCGGCGTGCCCAGGCCTTTGCCCGCCATCGCTTCGCGCAATTCCTCATCGTCGATCAGCTTGCCGGCACCTTCCATGGCCGACAGCAGCGTGGCTTCCGAATAGCGCGCCGGCGGCTTGGTCACCAGGCCGTAGGCATCAATCTTGTCGGTCTGGACTTTTTCCCCCTGGGCTACCGCCACCAGGGTTTTCGCATTGTCTTCTTCCTTGTCGCCTGCGGCTTCCTTACCGTAAATCGCCAGCCAGCCAGGGTTGGTCATCACCTTGCCCTCGGACTTGAACTGGTGCCCCGAGACTTCGGTAAAGCGGGTGGTGACCTGGAATTCGGCAGCCGGATAAAACACTGAAAGGAAGCGGCGCGTGACCAGGTCGTACAGCTTCTGCTCCGGCTCGGACAGGTTCTTCGGCGCCTGCGTGGTCGGGATGATCGCGAAGTGATCGCTGATTTTCTTGTTGTCGAAAATGCGCTTGTTCGGCTTGACCCAGTCTTTTTTCAGGATCTGCGCGGCGAACTGCTGGTAATTGTTATTTTCGGAAATCGTTTCAAGCGTTTGCTTGACGGTGTCGATATAGTCTTCCGGCAAGTGGCGTGAATCGGTCCGCGGATACGTCAGCACCTTGTGCTTTTCATACAGTGCCTGTGCCAGACCCAGCGTATTCTTGGCCGAAAAACCAAACCGGCCATTGGCTTCGCGCTGCAGGCTGGTCAGGTCGAACAGCGCTGGCGCCATTTGCGTGGTGGGCTTGGCTTCTTCGGTGACAATGCCGGGCTTGCCGCGGCAGGCGGCCACCACGGAATCGGCGGCCGCGCGGCTCCATAAACGCTCGGGCCTTTTTTCGGGATCGGCTTCATCCTTCTTGTGCTTGCTGTCGAGCCAGCGGCCTTCATAGATACCGGCGGCGCAGACGAAATCGGCGCGCACTTCCCAATAATCGCGCGCCACGAATTTCTTGATCTTTTCTTCGCGCTCGACCACGATCGACAGGGTCGGCGTCTGCACCCGGCCCACTGTCGTCAAATAAAAGCCGCCTTCCTTGGAGTTGAAGGCGGTCATCGCGCGGGTGCCATTGATGCCGATCAGCCAGTCGGCTTCGCTGCGGCAGCGCGCCGCATCGGCCAGCGGCAGCATTTCGCCATCTTCGCGCAAATGCTTGAAGCCGTCGCGGATTGCGCCCGGCGTCATCGACTGCAGCCACAGTCGCTTGATCGGCTGTTTGGCTTTCGCGTATTGCGCAATCAGCCGGAAAATCAATTCGCCTTCGCGCCCGGCGTCACAGGCATTGATCAGCGCGGTGACATCCTTGCGCTTGATGAGCTTGTTGAGCACTTTCAGGCGCGACTCGGTCTTGGCGATCGGATTCAACGCGAAATGCGGCGGGATCATCGGCAAATGTGTAAAGGTCCATTTGCCGCGCTTGACGTCGTATTCTTCGGGCACCGCAATTTCGACCAGATGGCCGACTGCCGACGACAGTACATACTGGTCGGATTCGAAGTACTCATCGTGCTTGGTGAAGCCGCCGAGCGTCTTCGCGATGTCGTTCGCGACTGAAGGCTTCTCGGCGATGATGAGGGTTTTAGTCATAAATCATTTCTCGTGTGGTGTACGGTGCAATGCGTCGTCCACGGCAGGTGACGACGACTAGCCCAGGCCCGGTCTTGGGCCATGCTTCATAACGGATGAACCGGATAAAAGTACTGGATTCTCGTGCCAGGCAAGCTGGAAATTCCGGGCGATTGGTTTGCGATCGCGCGGATGTGCTACGCCGTAGACGCGAAAAGACCCGCTCTCATATTCATCCATTGCAAAGCACGCCCTTAGGCGCTAGCTTCTGCCAATTTGGCAATTACGCGGCCAATGATAAGCGGGTTCCGGCAAACTCTGCAAGCCGGCGCAGAAAACAGGCGCATGCCTGGTTGCAGAAAAGCGATGGCGGGGGAATGGCGGCGACGCCGGTACCTAGTGCAACAGGCGCGCCTCGGTGTCTTCATTATCCCAAAACAACTCATCGAACATCAAGCCATCCGGTTCCTTGCCCTGATTCCATAACACCATCAGCACGATCACCTTGAGCTTGTCGAGAGAAATCCGGGAATCACTGGCAGCCAGCGCCCGTTCGATGACGATTTCCCGCTGTATCGAGTCGAGCAACTTGGCCGATTCCAGAAATTGGATAAAGCCGACCGCGGCTGTACCCAGTACATCGAATTCTTGCGGCGCATAAATGCGCATGCCGAATGAACAAGCAGTCTGTTCCGGAAAGCGATGCGAAAAATCTGTGGTGGTTTTATCCAGGTCGGTCAGCCAGCCAAGCGCCTTGGAAATTTCCTCATCTTCAAAACCGATTGCCGACAGCTTTTTGACCAATGCAGCCGAATCCGGACACGCATCTGGACGGTAATAAGTTTCGTAAAGATAAACGAGGACATCAAACATGGTTCTAATGTAGCCTTAAGATTGCGTTGATACAAGAGGCGGAAACGCCAAGTGAGTACAAACAGTTGCGGATAGCTGACACTGGTGACAGTCAATCATGTTCCTGTGTCAATTTTAATATGCGCAATGAAAAGCTGCTTGCATGGGTGACGGCGATCGCTTGCGCATGCCGGCCATCAGGATGGATACCCAGGTGCGCCAAATTGCCAGACCGTAGAAAGACTGCGCACGGCAACAAAAGTTCTATTCGATGCGGCGATAGATTTCACCCGGCAGTCGTTCCAGCAAACCCTGCAGTTCGAGTGTGAGCAATTGTGCATGCAGGCTGCCGGCTGCCAATCCCGAGCGCCGCGCCAGCGTTTCGGCATCGACCGGATCGAAACCGATGATGGCCAGCAGCGGATCGTCGGCTGCCGTATTGGATGCGTGAATGGGACGGCTGTCTAGCTGCGACGGCAAGTCGCGCTGATAGTCTTCCAGAATGTCTTGTGCCGATTCGACCAGCTTGGCGCCTTGACGAATCAGTTGGTGGCAGCCTTTGGCCAGCGGTGAATGAATCGACCCGGGAATCGCGAATACATCGCGCCCTTGCTCGGCTGCCATGCGCGCAGTGATCAGTGAACCCGACTGTGCGGCCGCTTCGACCACCAGCACGCCGCGCGCCAGGCCGCTGATGATGCGGTTGCGACGCGGGAAGTTGCCGGCGATCGCCGGCATGCCGAGCGGATTTTCACTGACGATGCAGCCGGCGACGGCGATTTGATGGGCCAGCGCGCGATTCCGGGCTGGATAGACAATATCGGCGCCGGTGCCGATGACTGCCACGGTGGATCCGCCGGGTGCATCGGCATGGCGCAACGCGCCTTGGTGGGCGGCGGTATCGATGCCCAGCGCCAGCCCGGATACGATGGTGAATCCGGCGGCACTCAAGGCTTCGGAAAATTTTTCGGCATTGGCAGCACCCTGCACGCTGGCATTGCGGCTGCCGACAACCGCCAAGCAAGGGCGGCTGAGCAATTCGATGCGGCCTTTTACATACAGCAGCAGGGGCGGGTCGGCGGTTTCCAGCAGCGCCGCCGGATAATCAGCGTCGGCCAGCGTGATGATCCTGTTGCCAGCCTGCGCCGCCCATTGCAGCGTGTGCTCGATCTGGGCGCGCGTGGCATCGTCAAGCGGGCCGATCAGCGCATCGGCAATCCGTTCCGAAACCAGCGCCAGCAATACCGGCCGGCTTGCGGCAAAAATATTACCGGGCAGGCCAAACTGACTCAGCAGCTTGCGCGCCGTTTCCGGCCCGACTCCGCGCACCTGTTGCAGCCGGACCCACTGTGAGAGGTCATCGGCGCCATTGGGCGCTGCTTGGCTGATGGCGCCGGACACGCGACGATTTAGTCGGGCGACCTGGCGATGTCGCCGACTTGCACGGTGTCAGTCACCTGCATGATCAGCGCGTATGAAATATTGTCAAACACGCGGAACACGAACAGCGAACCGTATTTTTCATCCGGCAGCTTGATCATGTCGCGAGTATCGGTGCGGTCCTTGATCACTTGACCGAAACGATACAGTTCCAGCACGGTGCCCAGGTCGACGCCATGCTTTTGGCCGCGATTGATGCTCACGATCTGGTTTTGACCGGCATGGGTCACGCCGCCATAGACCGAGACGATGCGCGCCGCCAACGGCTGTTCCGGCGGATGCGGCACGTAATTGATCAGCGGTGTCGGTGGCAATGGCACCAGGCGGTCGCCCACGCCCATTTCTTCCTTGGAACTGACTACGGTAAATGAGTGCGCCTCGTTTTCTGCCTTGCCAGCGCGTTGCAGTTTCAGCGAACCCAGATACACGGCTTCATAGCCGATCACTTCCTTGGTTTCGGGATCCAGCAAGGGCTTGCCCGGCCGGAAAGCCTGAAACGAGGTGCCGCCCTTCAAGTCACCGCTGACATAGGCCTTATCGTTCTTGCCCAGGTTGACACGGCCTTCTTGCGTGGCGACGATGCGCGGCGTTCCAGCCAATTCTGTTTCGGTCACAATCAAGGGTTGCGACAGGAATGGTTCGATCTGGCCTGCTGGAATGGCAGGCACGGCTTCCTGGCCCAGGCCTTCGACGCGAATTTGTGGCGACAGGCGCACGGTACCGCTGGTGCCGCTGTTACCGGGCCGGTTCAGGCTCAGGCGGCCGGTGGCGCGGTCAAAATAAACGACCTGGCCTGGATAAATCCAGTGCGGATTCTTGATCTGGTCGCGGTTCAAGTTCCATACCTGCGGCCAGCACCATGGATGCTGCAGAAATTTGCCGGAAATGTCCCACAGCGTATCGCCGCGCACCACCTTATGGGAATCAGGGGCATTCGGCAGGAATTCACACGTTTTCGCTGCATGCGCTGCCGGAGCAAGCAAGGTAGCGCAGGCCGAGGCAAAAGCAAGGGAGACGATAGCTGTGCTAAAATTTTTCATGGTTTGTCCGATGAATGTGGCCACATTATTGGGAATTTCGCAAGACTCGGCCACAGCATGTTGTCCGCGCACCAATGCATGATACATGGCAACTGTTGTTAATTTGAATCAAATTCTGCACATAAATCCTTGAACTAGCAAGGAAAAACGTACTCTGAACCCACTGCTTTGTTGCGCAAAAGTCGTATGGCATTATTAAATATTCTCCGTTATCCCGATCCGCGCTTGCATAAACTTGCCAAGCCGGTCACTGTTTTTGACGAACGCCTGCAGCGATTGGTCGCCGACATGGCGCAAACCATGTATGACGCGCCCGGCGTCGGCTTGGCCGCGACCCAGGTCGACGTGCACCAGCAAGTGATTGTCATCGATACTTCTGAAACCCATGACCGGTTGCAGGTGTTTATCAATCCGCAAATCCTTTGGGCCAGCGACGAAAAACGCATTTATGATGAAGGCTGCCTGTCGGTACCGGGCGTCTATGATGGCGTCGAGCGGCCGGCGCAAGTCAAGGTGCGGGCGCAGGATACCGATGGCAAACCATTTGAAATCCAGGCTGATGAATTGCTTGCCGTATGCATCCAGCATGAAATGGATCATTTGCAAGGCAAGGTATTTGTCCAGTATCTATCACCGCTGAAACGCAACCGCATCAAGACCCGGATGTTGAAGGAAGAACGGGAAATGCAACGTGACAAGCAACAGGCCTTTGCCGCCCGCTGATTTTTTTTCTCGTTGGTCAAGTTCACCCCTTCGCTGAACTGGCGTCTGTTGCAAAACGGCATTTTTTCACGCTGCCGGCCGCCGTAATACAATGCGGGCATGAAAATCATCTTTGCCGGTACGCCGGAATTTGCCGCTGTGGCGCTGCAAGCGCTGTATGCGGCGGGTCACGACATTTCTCTGGTATTAACGCAGCCGGACCGGCCAGCAGGCCGCGGCCTGCAGTTGCAGGCATCCGCGGTCAAACTGTGTGCAACCACGCATGGCACAGCGGTATCCCAGCCGGTGTCGCTGAAACTCGATGGCAAGCATCCGCAAGTCGCGCGCCAGGCGCATGATTTGCTGTTGCAGCTGCAACCCGACCTGATGGTGGTGGCCGCTTATGGCTTGATCTTGCCGCGCTCGATTCTGGCCATCCCGCAGCATGGCTGTATCAATATTCATGCATCGCTATTGCCGCGCTGGCGCGGCGCCGCGCCGATCCACCGCGCAATCGAAGCTGGCGACGCGGAAACCGGCGTCACCATCATGCAAATGGAAGAAGGCTTGGATACCGGGCCGATGCTGTTGATGGAGCGCGTATCGATTGCACCGGACGATACCACCGGCAGCCTGCATGACAAGCTGGCAGCACTGGGTGCTGCCATGATCGTTGATGCCGTGCAGCGTCTTGAACAAGCAAGGCTGTCCGCCATCCCGCAACCTGCGGCAGGCGTCACCTACGCCACCAAAATCACCAAGGATGAGGCCATGCTCGACTTCAGTCAGCCGGCATCGATGGTGGCCCGAAAAATCCGCGCCTTCAATCCCTTCCCGGGTGCAACAGCTTGTTTCAATGGGGTGAAAATCAAATTGTGGCAAGCGCAAGAAGTGTCTGGTGAGCCGGATGCCGTTCCAGGGCAGGTTCTGCATGCCGATGCAACAGCCGGCGTCATCATTGCTTGCGGCAGTCATGCGGTGCGCGTTACCGACTTGCAAAAACCCGGCGCCAAGCGCTTGCCTGCCACAGAATTCCTGAAAGGTTTTCCACTGGCCGGTGGATACTTTACTGGTTGTTGAACTTTGCACTGCTGACTCTTTGCCGAAATCGTTTAGACGGATTTCAATAGATAATGGCTATTGATTATTTATATTAAATTAAATTGATCTATTAAATGGGAATCATTATCATTAGCTCTTGCTAGTTGCGAATCTTTTGCGATGAAAGGAGAGAGATCATGGTTACGGCAGCAAAAACCGCCAGTCAAATCGGCATGCACATGGGCGTGGCCTTCGGCCTGATGTATGCCATCACTGGCTCGCTCACTTATGGCGGCGTGGCCGCGATTCTTGAGCCAATTTGCAATGTCATCCTGTTACCGTTCCATGACCGGCTGTGGGAAAAAATTCGCAGCCGGGTTGAATCGTCACCAAATTCTATTGCCGACGACCGGACAATCAAGGTCACCCGGCCTGCATAAATATCGCCCTGCTTGATTTTTTGCAGGTATTGATTCCTGATGGCTTGACGCGACAATTCCGGCCAACGCATGCTGGCTGCTGCCGGCTTGCTGCAAAATTCTCAGTGGGAACAAGCATGTACATGGTGTATTGGATGGTGCTGGAGGAGGGTGCGAGAACACCGCGTAGCCAGGAATTTGCATCCAGCGAGATGGCCGCTGCGATGCATTTCATGGAACAGCTGCGCCTGCGGCAGCGTGCCGGCGAAATCATTCAGTTCGTGACCATGTGTTCTGAAAACCCACATTCGGTTGGTCATGCGGGCGTGGCAGAAACCGGTCCGGATTATGCGTGGAAAAAGCGTCGCAAGTAACGGGTAACACGCCTGCCTTTATCTGCTGCACTAGCTTGGTCGCGATAACTGCCACGCATGGCTGTTATATGGCGCCAGCTACAACAAATCCCCGCCAAGGCGTATCATTTGCCGATGGCACTGATCTTGTCTTGTTATTATCTTGATGAACCCTTGTCTGCAGCGGAACGGCTATTTGTCGAACAGGCGTTAATCGGACCATGGGCAAAATTCAAGACTGGTGCGAACGCATTGCTGGAAAAGCGCGTGCCGCTGGTGTTGCCCGTGCCCGATGCGCACGGCGGCTATGGCGACAAGCCGGAACAGCGCGCCGACCGGATTCGCGGCAATTTGCGTCATGCCGGGATACGGGCCGATGCCGGTCGCCAAGTGATCTGGGTCATGCCGCAGGATTTGCAATGGGATGCCATTTTTCAATTTGCAATTCGAGAAGAAACCGGTTTGGCTCCCTTCGTGGTGCAGCGCTGGTATCGTGACCAGCACCAGGTGGTGCGCGGCCAGGTGCGGGTCATTGACACGCAAATGTTAATTGCCGGCCTGGAGTAGGCGATTTACCGCAACCGACGCTGCTCAAAAAAATCCCCGACAGGCTAAGTGCCTGCGGGGCTTAAATCCTTCGGAAGAAGGATGAGGAGACAATCGGCACGTTTTTTTTTGCAGCCCGCCTGGCTGTCAAAAAATGCCGGCGGCGCCTGATGATGCTTTCAACAATAATTTCGGCGACTTACCCGCGTCCAGCCAGCCAGCGTAATTCGGCAGCTTGATCCGGATCGATTTGATCGAATTTTTGTGCCAGACGACGCAATTGGCGCACGCCTTGAGCCCGTTTATCGGCCAGCGTCGGTGCAACCGGATGCAGCTTGACTTGCACAGTGCGCAGCAGCGCGGCGCAGGCAGCCGACAGCGATTTGGCGACAGCGACTGTGGCTTGGACTGGGGAAACGATGGCTAGTGTGGACATGATTTCTTCCTTTCAATGATTGTGTTGCTCATTTGCAGTATATGAGCCGCTATGTTATATATCCAATTTAGATTTACGATATCAAGTATCGAATTCATGAATAACAGTATTTAATGATTCAATGAAAATATAACCGTCAAAAAATTTTCTCTATTCACACCATGAGCTTTCTTACTCTCGATTTAAATCTGTTACGCGTATTCGACGCGGTCATGTCAGAACAAAACCTGACACGTGCTGCTAGTCGGCTGGCAATGACACAGCCGGCAGTTTCGAATGCCTTGAAACGCTTGCGCGACGCAATTGGCGATGAATTACTGATCCGTACTGCGCACGGCGTGCGCCCCACTTCGCGTGCGGAAGAATTATGGCCGACGGTGCGCAGCGCGCTAGCGGAACTGGAAGCTGCCGTGACACCGGAAGGCTTCGATGTGTCGAAGACGCAAACTACCTTTCGTATGGCCATGGCGGATGCGCCGGCTGCCTTGTGGCTGCCGACCCTGATCCGCTCGATTGAACAGGAAGCGCCTGGCATGAATGTGCGCATGGTACCGTTGACCACGCGCGATCCGCGCCCAATCCTGTTGCGCGGCGATATCGATTTGACGATTGGTTTTTTCCCCGGCGTGGTAAGTCAGATGGCAACCGAACCCAGCACCCCGATCCGTCATGAGCGTTTATATACTGGCCATTACGTGTGTGTGATGCGCAAGGATCATCCACTTGCCAAACAGGAATTAAGTCTGGATGCGTATTGTGCGGCAAATCATTTACTGGTGAGTTTTTCCGGTCGTGCCCACGGCCTGGTCAGTGATGCATTAGCGCAGTTGAACCGGGAACGGCGGATTTTACTTACCGTAAACCAGTTTTTTACCGCCGGCAAAGTGGTCGCCAGTTCAGATTTGATTACCGTGTTGCCGCATCACTTGATTGCTTCCACCGGCCAAAGTGGTGATTTGATTGCCAAGGAATTGCCATTTTCAATGCCTGAGGTGCACGTCGATATGTTGTGGCATGAACGCGATGCACGAAGCCCTTCGCACAAATGGTTGCGGGGCAAGCTGGCCGCCACCACCGGCGCGGCGATCGGCAGCGGCGCATTACAGCTGTAAACTGCATTAATGTCGGTTACCGACAGGTGGCGGATTTCGAACGCAAATCCTTGACGTACACGGCCCTCAGGACTAGTTTGGTTCAGGCTGGCATCCCACCCCCCTTTACTTCAAAAGTAATGCCGTCAAGCCTGCCTGTGGCCACCGCACAGGCGCTTGACGATGTTGAATGCATAGCGTGAAGCTACCCATTCGATGAAATGCATGAAATCGGCTGCGGAATTTTCATTGGCAGTATCGGAAATCGTGCGAATCACGGCAAAAGGCACGCCGAATTCGAAACAGACCTGAGCGACCGCCGCACCTTCCATTTCCACTGCCAATAAATTTGGCAAAGCTTCCTGTAATTGCACACGCCGTTGTGCGCTGTGGATGAATTCGTCACCGCTTGCAATCAAGCCAGTGTGTACGCGCGGCGTATCGAGCTTGAACAATGTCCGATCTTGTATTGCGATATTGTCATGCAAATCATTGGCAATGAAATCCTGCGCTGCACTGATCAATTGATCACTCAGAAATTTATCGCTCGGAAAACGTGACAGACCGCTCAACGGAATTTCAAAGCGGGGAAACAGTGGCGTGGCATTCATGTCGTGCTGCACCAGGCTATCGGCCACCACGATATCGCCAACCCGAATATTGGGATCAATTGCCCCGGCTACGCCGGTAAACACGATATGCGTCACATTGAAGCGCTCAATCAGCGTTGCAGCTGTGGCAGCGGCTGCGACCTTGCCAATGCGTGACAGCACGCAAATAAATTCGGTATCCCACAAGTTGCCTTTCACATAACGACGCATGCCGTAATTGATTGCTTGCGCATCTTGCATGGAATCGATCAAGCCGGCTTGTTCCTGATGCAGTGCACTAATCAAGCCAATCACGAGACGGGGTGGAGTCATTGCTGGTTCCTTCAGGTCAGGCATTTCTATGGAATTGTGATATTTCCAAAGAGTAACTTAATGCTTGTAGAAAGGTAAATGACTGCTGATAAAGTAAGGGTGGTTTTATATTATTGTTTATATATATGTTTAGTAGTAATAGTTAACACAGGCCATTTTCTGTGGATAAGCGGTAAACCCTGAATCCAATCAACTGTTTACCGATTGAATAAAGTCTGCATAAGGCCGGTAGCTGCAAAGGACAATATCTGGATAAAAAAACCGTCTGGGGATAAAGATGCCTTTATGCACAATGGATCCCGCGGATATCCCCTTAGTTATCCACAGCAGTTTTCTGGAATATCATTTTGATTAACCTTTATCTGAAAATCAGCTCATGCTCTGTTCCATACGCTGGCCAGCAGCGTAAACACGGCAGTAATCATCGGCTCATTTTTGCGCTTGGCCAGAGTAATGAACGACAGTTCAGTAGGAATGTGGACAGCATCGGCAATCACCAGCCCGTGCGCATGGGCTTCACGCAGCGCAATCGATTCGCGCGCCAGCGACAAGCCGACACCGGATTTCACCAAATCCAGCATGGAAGGTTCCTGGTCTACCAAGGCAACCGTATGCGGCACCACCTGGTAATGGGAAAAAATTTCACTGAGCAAGCGGTTGTGAACCGAATCGGGCGGTGTCCAGATCCAGGGCAGCCTGGCCAGTGCCGGCCAATCCTTGCCGGCCACGCGGCTTTCCCAACCTGACGGCGCCACCACGTTATAGGTAAAGGGGGTCAAGGTCATGCAATGAAATTCCTTGCCGGGTGTGCCGAGGTAATACCCGACATCCAGCGAACCAAGCCGGATTTGCTGCGACACATTGCCTGACATGCCATGCTGCAGGCGGGTCGCCAGTTGTGGATAGTTTTCAACCAAGCGTTTCAGAAAGGCACCGAGCCGGGTAAATTCCGGATCGAGAATGGTGCCGATCGACAAGGAACCGGATACAGTGGAATGCAATGCATCGGCAGCTTGGCGGAATTCGGCAAGGTTAGCCAGAATGCGTTCGGCCAGCGGCAACAGCTTGGCACCATCGCGGCTCAAACTCATGCCGTTCGGGGTGCGGGTAAATAACTGTAGCTGCAATGCAGCCTGCAGCGCTTTGATTTGCAGGCTGACGGCGGGCTGGGTGACATGCAGGACTGCTGCTGCCCGGGTCAGGTTACCTTCGCGAGCAACGGTAACAAAAGCGCGCAACTGGGTAAAATCCATGGCAGAAAACCTTCAACGACAAGTCCGGTTATCATAAATTATATTTATATCATATTGATAATAACTGATTTGATTTACCGGATTGATCCCGCTATTCTGGAAATTTCCATGCTTTCACCCAAGGATTCCTTATGACAAACCTGTCTATTTCCAATGTCGATCATTACATCGGCGGTCGTGTGCTTGCCTCTACCAGCGGTCGTCGGCAGGCGGTTTTTAACCCTGCAACCGGAGAACAGACAGCCCAAGTCGCCTTGGCCAGCGTTGAAGAAGTGCAGGTAACGGTCGCGGCGGCCCAGGCTGCCGCTCCGGCTTGGGCCGAAACGGCGCCATTGAAGCGGGCGCGCATCCTGTTCAAGTTCAAGGAATTGATGGAAAAGCATCACGATGCGCTGGCCGCGGCGGTTACCCGGGAACATGGCAAGGTATTTTCAGATGCCAAAGGCGAAGTCATGCGCGGCATGGAAGTGGTCGAATTTGCTTGCGGCGTGCCGCAACTGCTGAAGACCCAGTTCACCGACAATATCGGCGGCGGCATCGACCACTGGCAATTGCGCCAGCCGCTGGGCGTTACAGTCGGCATTACACCCTTCAATTTTCCAGTGATGGTGCCATTGTGGATGGCGCCGATGGCGATTGCCACCGGAAATACCTTTATCCTGAAACCATCGGAACGCGATCCGTCACCTTCTCTGATGCTGGCCGATCTGTTTGCCCAGGCCGGTCTGCCTGCCGGTGTGTTCAATGTGGTGCAAGGAGACAAGGTGGCAGTCGATGCCTTGTTGCAGCATCCAGATGTCAAGGCAGTTTCATTCGTCGGTTCGACCCCGATTGCCGAATATATCTATACCGAAGGCGCCAAGCGCCGTGGTCCGTATCCATTGCGGGTGCAAGCCCTGGGTGGCGCGAAAAACCATCTGGTGGTGATGCCGGATGCGAATCTCGACCAGGCGGTTGATGCATTGATCGGCGCCGCTTACGGTTCGGCCGGCGAGCGCTGCATGGCCATTTCGGTGGCGGTTGTGGTGGGGAATGTCGCCGACCAATTGCTGGAAGCCTTGATTCCGCGCATCAAAGCCTTGAAGGTTAAAAATGGCATGGAAGCCGATGCGGAAATGGGGCCGGTGGTGACTGCGGCGCACAAGCAGAAAATCGAAGGCTACATTGAAGAAGGCGTGCGTGCCGGCGCCAAGCTGCTGGTCGATGGGCGCGGCATGCAGGTGGCCGGCCACGAAAAAGGTTTTTTCATCGGCGGCAGCCTGTTTGACCAAGTCACGCCGGAAATGAAAATTTATCAGGAAGAAATTTTCGGTCCGGTGCTGTGCGTGGTGCGCGTGCCGGATCTGGCAGCCGCGGTGCGTTTGATCAATGCGCATGAATTCGGCAATGGCGTTGCGCTGTTTACTTCGGACGGCAATACCGCGCGCGAATTTTCGCGCTATATCGAAGTCGGCATGGTAGGCGTGAATGTGCCGATTCCGGTGCCGATGGCCTGGCATTCGTTTGGCGGCTGGAAGCGTTCGCTGTTTGGCGACGCTCATGCGTATGGCGAGGAAGGTGTGCGTTTTTATACCCGTTACAAGTCGATCATGCAGCGCTGGCCGGAATCGATCGGCAAAGGCGCGGAATTCACGATGCCGGTGGCGAAGTAATCGGCGCACCGGCTTTCGACCTTGAACCACTCCAGCGGGAATCAAACAATGGAATCAGCAGGACAATACGATTACATCATTATTGGCGCCGGTTCGGCCGGCTGCGTGCTGGCAAACCGACTGACCCAAGACCCGAAGGTGAGCGTGTTGCTGCTCGAAGCCGGAGCCAAGGATGATTACCTGTGGATTCACATACCGGTCGGCTATCTGTATTGTATCGACAATAAGCGCACCGACTGGCTGTATCGCACCGAAGCCGATGCCGGCTTGAATGGCCGCAGTCTGATTTACCCGCGCGGCAAGGTGCTGGGTGGTTCGTCTTCCATCAATGGCATGATTTACATGCGCGGCCAGGCGCGCGATTATGACGAATGGGCGCAATTGACCGGCGACGATGCCTGGTCCTGGGAACAGGTCTTGCCGCTGTTTAAAAAGAGTGAAGATTACCATCTGGGCGGCGATGCCTTCCATGGCGCCGGCGGCGAATGGCGGGTCGAAAAACAGCGCCTTTCCTGGCAAATCCTGGATGCGTTTCGCAATGCCGCAGCGCAGACCGGGATCCCGAAGACGGAGGATTTCAATCGCGGCGACAATGAAGGTTGCGGCTATTTCGACGTCAATCAGAAACGCGGCTGGCGCTGGAGTACCGCGCGGGCATTTTTGAAACCGGCCAGCCGGCGCGCCAATCTGACCATCATGACCGGTTGCCATGTCAAGCGCCTGCGCTTTGCATCGACGGAACAGGGCAAGACTTGTACCGGCGTTGAATTCGTCGGCGGCGGCACGCAATGGTTTGCTGAATCGCGCCGTGAAACCATTTTGACTGCCGGCGCGATCGGTTCACCGCAAATCCTGCAATTGTCCGGCATCGGTCCGGCCGCCTTGCTGCAGCAGCATGGCATTCCGGTAGTGGTCGACGCGCCGGGCGTCGGTGAAAACCTGCAAGACCATCTGCAGTTGCGCATGATTTTTCAAATCAAGGGTGCCAAAACCCTGAATACCATGGCCAACAACTGGTTCGGCAAAATGAAGATCGGCTTGGAATACATGTTGTTCCAGAGTGGTCCGATGTCGATGGCGCCAAGCCAGTTGGGTGCCTTTGCCAAATCCGATGCCAACCAATTGACGCCCAATCTGGAATACCATGTGCAACCCTTGTCGCTGGAACGCTTCGGCGAACCCTTGCATGCATTTCCGGCGTTTACCGCGAGCGTTTGCAATTTGCGGCCGACTTCGCGTGGACATGTCAGAATTGCTTGCGCAGATGCATCGGCCGCACCGAAAATCACGGCGAATTATTTGAGTACGCAAAAAGATCGGCAAATTGCGGCGTTATCTTTATTGCTTACAAGAAAAATTGTTGCGGCTCCCGCACTGCAGCAATTTTCACCGAATGAAATCAAGCCAGGCATCCATCATCGCACTGAAGAAGAGCTTGCATTGGCTGCTGGTAATATCGGTACAACCATTTTCCATCCGGTCGGCACCTGCAAAATGGGGCATCATGATGATCCGCTTGCAGTCGTCGATAGTCGTCTGCGCGTGAAGGGAATTGATGGTTTGCGCATCGTCGATGCATCAGTGATGCCGACCATTACTTCAGGCAATACTAATTCACCGACGGTGATGCTGGCTGAGCAGGCAGCAAAATGGATTGTTGCATCACACGCGCACATTGCGCCGCAACAAACAATTCGCTAATCGTTGCACCACTCGCAACAAAAATTTCATATCCTGATTTATGGGTAAAAGTACGGTATTGTTTCTTGGCATAAGAGCTTGTACTATTCGCAAAATTTTGTAGTAAGATGCTCGACGATAAGCAATAAGGAGAGAAGATGACCCCTGTCATCCTAGAGACAAAAAACCTCACCAAAGAGTTCAAAGGATTCACCGCAGTTAGTGATGTCAATCTGCAAGTGCAACGGGGTCATATCCATGCATTGATTGGTCCGAACGGCGCCGGCAAGACAACTTGCTTCAATCTGCTTACCAAGTTTTTGATTCCGACCACTGGACAAATTTTGTTCAATGGCAAGGATATTACGTCTCACAAGCCGGCCCAGATTTCGCGTCAGGGCATTATCCGGTCATTCCAGATTTCGGCGGTTTTCCCGCATCTGACGGTGCTGGAAAATGTGCGCATTGGCTTGCAGCGCAAACTTGGCACGTCGTTCCATTTCTGGAAAAGCGAAAAGTCCTTGTACCAGCTTAACGACCGTGCGATGCAATTGCTGGCGGAAGTCGATCTGGCAGAATTTGCCGATACGGTCACGGTCGATTTGCCCTACGGCCGCAAGCGCGCGCTGGAAATCGCCACCACGCTGGGCATGGACCCCGAACTGATGCTGCTCGATGAGCCGACGCAAGGCATGGGACATGAAGATGTGCATCGCGTTACCGAATTGATCAAGAAGGTGTCGGCTGGCCGGACCATCCTGATGGTCGAGCACAACATGAATGTGGTGTCCGGTATTTGCGATAAGATTTCCGTATTGCAGCGCGGCGCCATGCTGGCCGAAGGCACTTACGCAGAAGTATCAAACAACCCGCAAGTGATGGAAGCGTACATGGGTACGTCTTCGGGCGCCTTGGAAGGAGCGCATTAATAATGGCTGAAAAAGCGCTAGAAATCAGTAAGCTGCATGCATGGTATGGCGAGTCGCACATCCTGCATGATGTCAATTTATCAGTCAATTACGGTGAGGTCGTCACAATTCTGGGTCGCA
This sequence comes from Paucimonas sp., assembly GCA_036675285.1. Classification (GTDB taxonomy): domain Bacteria; phylum Pseudomonadota; class Gammaproteobacteria; order Burkholderiales; family Burkholderiaceae_D; genus Paucimonas. The sequence goes on from JAKFFK010000123.1 coordinate 19,700, forward strand.
ATGGCGCCGGCCGCACCACGACCCTGCGCGCCATCATGGGCTTGACCGGGACCCGCAAAGGTTCGATCAAAATCGGCGGTGTGGAAACCATCCACATGCCGACTCACAAGATTGCCCACCTTGGTCTCGGTTACTGCCCGGAAGAGCGCGGCATTTTTTCTTCGCTGTCGGCAGAAGAAAATCTGATGTTGCCGCCGCAAGTTTCGAAGACGGACAAGGGTATGTCGGTTGAAGAAATCTATGACATGTTTCCGAATTTGAAGGAACGCAAGAATAGCCAGGGCACCCGCCTGTCGGGTGGCGAACAGCAGATGCTGGCAGTGGGCCGCATTTTGCGCACCGGCGCCAAGATCCTGTTGCTGGATGAAATTTCCGAAGGCCTGGCCCCGGTGATCGTGCAAGCGCTGGCACGGATGATTACTACCCTGAAATCCAAGGGCTACACCATTATCATGGTGGAACAGAATTTCCGCTTCGCCGCCCCATTGGCGGATCGGTTTTACGTGATGGAACATGGTCAGATTGTTGAGAACTTTGTTTCATCCGAGTTGGAAGCCAAGATGCCTGTATTGAATACACTTCTGGGCGTATAAGGTTTTTAAAAAAACACCACAGTACCAAAGGAGAAATAATAATGAAGTTGAAATTGAATGCATTGGCCCTGGCAATCTCGGCTACCGCGATGATGGGTTTTACAGCGCCTGCTGCGGCACAGTTTAGCAACGACACGATCAAGATTGGCCTGATCACCGACATGTCGGGCGTGTATGCCGACGTCGACGGCCCGAACGGCGCCGAAGCGGTGCGCATGGCCATTGCCGATTTCGGCGGCACCCTCAATGGCAAGAAAATCGAATTCATCGTCGCCGACCATTTGAACAAGGCCGATATTGCCGCGTCCAAGGCGCGCGAATGGTTCGACCGCGAAGGCGTCGACATGATCCTGGGCGGCACCAATTCCGGCGTCAACCTGGCTATTGCCAAGCTGGCTGCAGAAAAGAAAAAGCCATTCATCTCGATTGG
>JAKFFK010000034.1:0-3703 GCA_036675285.1 Paucimonas sp.
ATGACTCCAGCGTGCCGAACTGTTCGGCGATCACCAGCGGCGCATGGTTCGGCAGCATGACGCCGCCGGCGCCGACCCGGATCCGGGTCGTGCCGGCAGCGACATGGCCAATCACCACCGCCGTGGCGGCGCTGGCGATGCCGGGCATGCTGTGATGCTCGGCCAACCAGAAACGGCGATAGTGCCAAGCTTCGCAATGGCGGGCCAGATCGAGCGTATTGTGTAGCGATTGTCGGGCGTCGCTGCCTTCGGCAATGGGCGACAGGTCGAGTACGGAAAGCGGGATGGTGGTTGACATGGCAAGAGTGGGATGCAGCGCTGCACAGCGCTAGAGCGAGTCATTCTAACCAGATCGGCACACATGCGCTTGCGGTGCCAAAGCCGGTAATCCGGCCGACTCCCGGATTGCCGCCCACCGAGGTTTGTTTTTTGCAGAAAGTCTCGTCTTTGCTGAGCGGAATCAAGGCAAATGATCGGCAGGCGTCCATAAAGAGGAGTGCGCATTGCGCCGCTGGCGCCAGCTTGAATACGTCAGGCAATACTTAATGGTCTGTTGCGTAATTCATTGAACACATAAGCGCGTCTTTTCGCACCATGCGTCGTTGCAAGTCCTCGCGATAGTTCTGCTATCGCTGCGGCTTGCGCCTAGCCTGGCACGAAAACCCGTCGCTTCCGTTAGTCCAATCAATTACGCAGCAGACCACTAAAACAAACAATGGAGTGACGAATGGAGGCATGGTGGCTGTCATCATGGAGCACGATTCAGCAGGAATTCTCGGATTTGGCCAATGTGGCTGAATTTACCCGCACCTTTATCCGTATGCTGATGGCGATGTTGCTTGGGGGAATACTTGGCTATGAGCGCGAGTCGGCTGGCGCTTCCGCGGGTTTTCGCACCCACATGCTGGTGGCGCTGGGCGCAGCGCTGTTCGTGCTGGTGCCATTGCAGGCAGGGACAACACTGGCAGACATGAGCCGGGTGTTGCAAGGTGTAATCGCCGGCATCGGATTTCTCGGCGCCGGCGCCATTATCAAGCTCAGCCACGAGTCTGAAATCAAGGGCTTAACCACTGCGGCCAGCATCTGGCTGACGGCAGCAATCGGCATTGCCACCGGTATGGGACGCGAGGGGACGGCGATCTTGAGTACTTTTTTTGCGCTATGTATTTTGCTCGCAGTACGGGTGATCAAAAAACCGCCGCAACGCCACGAAGAATCGACATACGATTAGTCTGCAGCGCCAGGTACGGCAGATACAATAGGCGCGGTCATGCTTGACATTCATATCGGGTGCAATATATTTCTCTGCATAATCAATATCGAAAAACCATGCGTGGCCCGCACGCTGTGCATTGATCAAAACGCCATCCATAAAACCAGGAAAAACCCATGACGACGACGATCCGCGCTTGGATGACCGATGGATTCAAGACCCTGTGCGGGTTGCTGCAGCGGATCGGTCTGGCAGAAAAAACCGCATTGGCGACGATCGCGCTGACAGCCACTGCCATCTACGGGTTTGGCGAATTGGCCGATGAAGTGATTGAGGGCGATACACGGGAATTTGATACAGCGGTATTGTTGGCCTTTCGCAATCCGGCTGATTTGTCAGATCCGGTCGGGCCGCGCTGGCTCGAAGAAATGATGCGCGATTTCACCGCGCTGGGCAGTGTCGGCGTGCTGGCCACATTGACGCTGGTGGTCATCGGCTTTCTGGTCTTGCTGAAAAAACGTTATGTCGCCTGGATGATAGCCTGGGCAGTTGCCGGCGGCGCCTTCGTCAGCCAGGCATTGAAATGGGGGTTTGCACGTCCACGTCCGGACCTGGTGCCGCATGGGACTTTCGTCTATACCCAGAGCTTTCCAAGCGGGCATGCAATGCTGTCGGCAGTAGTTTTTTTGACGCTGGGCGCATTGCTGGCGCGTTCACAAGCCGATGCTCGATTAAAGATTTATTTGCTGAGCGTCGCAGCAGTCCTGACTGTGCTGGTCGGCATCAGCCGGGTCTATCTGGGGGTGCATTGGCCGACGGACGTGCTGGCCGGCTGGGTGGTCGGAATCGGTTGGGCCTTGTTCTGCTGGCTGGTCATGCTGTGGTTGCAGGGCCGGGGAAAAATTGAGTCTGAAAGACAGACGCTTGAATAAAAAAACCAGCATCACAGTCAGCTCTGGTCATGGCCCGGGCACTGTTTTCTACAGCGACTAATTCGTTTATTGTGCAGCAGACAGCTTGCCATCAGCGGACCAATTTGCAAGACATGCTCGGGAATATTTCACATGCCTGCCTGGCAGGCATCAGCTGTCCTCCGACACATTTTCGATATGCAGCAGTGGAGCGAGCATGCCGGCATGGCGGTCAATGCATATTTTGTTTCCATGTGAAAATAAAATATGCCGTTAAAAAATATGACGCTTTTTTTATGCCGCCTTTGTGATTTGCAGTGTCAACAATTGTTAATTGCGACGCTACTCCCATACATATGGGATGCTGAAAGAAAGAAGGAAGCGTATCCTTGTGATCAAGCATTCAACTAAATATATTTAAAAATAAAAATATATTTCAAATAGGAATGCTTGTGTTTTTCTGGCTGCATTCCTCATTTTTTTTGCATCTTTCATTTCAACAGGGGCACATCGATGGACTCCTTGGCTAGCTTGTTTCCGGTTTTTATTTCCACTGAAGTTATATACACCATGCTCTCAGTTGGACTCGCCGCAGCAGTATTTTTTTATTTCATTTATTTGTTGCGCAAGGAAGAGCCGGAAGCGCAAGAAAACGAGCAAGAGATTACGCATAAGCTGCAGACCCATATCCAATAATCTGGATGCTGACTCTGTCATGCATATTTGGCTCAGGCAGGCAGCCTATGCTTGACTGAGCAGCCTTTTGCTGCGCGCACAGCATCGACCGTACAAAGCCTGGCCTGATTTCCTTCAAGTACCTCCTTTAAGTATCATCAAATCTCCCTTTATTTTTCTGCTGCAAGTAACAAGCTACTTGCTTTCGGCATTGGATTGCTTCAATAGATAGCGCAGGCATAGGTCAGCCTGGATTACTCGTTGAGAAATCTCTGGCTTACGCCTTACTGTGCATGAGTAGGCTAAGACTTTGTCTGCCGACATGCCGTATATATAAATGCCTGGCTTTGGCGGTATTCCGCCATGCTTTAGTATCTTGCAGAGTTGTCGCTAAGTTGCACGCAGCGCATCTGCAGTGGAAAAGCATGCAGAAATTTTCAACCATCGAAGATTGGCAAACCGCATAAGACTGCAACAAGCTGCGCTGCGATTTATGTCTTGACTACAGGGACGCGCTTGACGCGGCACTTCCATCATAAAAATCAACATGTTCATTCATTCTAGATTGAACTCACTCTACTGTTGACCCCTCTCAAGACAGGCAAACAACTTTATGTTCCATTGCTTGGTGTCAAAACTCTTATGTGCTGGCCTGTCAGGATAGATGCTTCTCATAATCTTCAGAAACTAGACATTGCATGCCTTGGATTGCCTTTTCTTTATTGATTTCCCGTACGCTTGCTTGCCTTGGATTGATGCTATGCCTGACTCCCGGCGCTGCCTTGGCATTTGGTTTCAACGACGTCGCGGCTCAAGCTAAAAAACTGGCTGCCGGCACTTATCAAGCGCCTGAAAAAAATCTACCAAAGACAATTGAGAATTTGAATTATGACCAGTATCGCGA
>JAKFFK010000113.1:0-20357 GCA_036675285.1 Paucimonas sp.
GTTTCGTCCAGGCTGGAAATCGCAGAATAATCGACGCATTGGAAATAGGTGCCGTCGGCAGGCAGCAACCTGAAACGGGAATTCTTCAAGCCATGCCGGAACAGGTCGCGCTTGCGTTGGTAAAATGCCGGCAATTGCAGATAAGGCGCGGGGTCGGCCATGTAGGCAGCCAGCCCATGCTGCACCGGCGTATTGACGGTAAATACATTGAATTGATGGACCTTGCGGAACTCTGCCATCAGCGCAGCGGGAGCGGCGACATAACCGACTTTCCATCCGGTCACATGGTAGGTTTTGCCAAAACTCGATACCACGAAGGCGCGTCTGGCCAGCGCCGGATGCCGGCAAATCGATTCATGCGGCATGCCGTCATACACCATGTGTTCATAGACTTCATCCGACACGATCAGGATTTCGGTGCCTTGCACGATGTCAGCCAGTGCCTGCATGTCTGCGGCGCGCATGATCGAACCGGTCGGGTTATGCGGCGTATTGATCAGGATCAGCCGGGTCTTGGCAGTGACAGCGGCGGCGATCTGGTCCCAGGGGATGGCATAGCCGGCAGCGCCGATTACCATCTGCACCGTCACCGCAGTGCCGCCGGCCAGCTCGATCGCCGGCACATAACCGTCGTAGGCTGGCTCGATCACAATCACTTCATCGCCGGGCCGCACGCAGCACAGGATTGCCGTCAACAGCGCCTGGGTGGCGCCGGCCGTCACGGTGATCTCGCTGGCGGCAGTATAGACGTGACCATACAAGGCCTGGATTTTATTGGCAATCGCTTCGCGCAGAACCGGCACGCCAGGCATCGGCGGGTATTGGTTCAGGCCATTCTTCATGGCGCCGGTCACCGCATCGACCAGGGCCGGATCGCAATCGAAATCCGGAAAGCCCTGGCCGAGGTTGACTGCGCCTGTCTCAGCGGCCAGCGCCGACATTACCGAAAAAATCGTGGTGCCGACCTTGGGCAGTTTCGATGCGATTTGCATGACATCCGCCTGTGGTGTGGCGTGGGCTGGATGGGCAAGGGGAGAATGTGGATTCATACCGGGGAACGGGTAAGTGGATTCGGGGATTCGATAGCGGTATTTTAACGGTTTGTGCTGCGAAGTCTTATTCGTCGAGCCGCCATGCCTCGGGCGGAATGATCCGGAACAGACCGGCCCTGGCATTTTTACGGGCAAGTTTCAGTAGCGCCTTGTCTTTAGTGATCAATACTGCGGCATCGGCGTCGCGCGCCAGTTCAAGGAATTTCTGGTCATCCGGATCGCGGCATATCGGCAAGCGCGTGTCGGCTTGCACCAGCAGTTCCTCGGCGCCCAGCAGACTGATAGCGGCATCGAAGTCGGCTGCGCTGCGCGTCCTGGCATCGTGATCCAGTGACAAATGCGGATATTCCAGCACGATCTGCCACTCCCGGCGGCAGTCGGCGCGGGTCACCGCATGGATTTGGCCATCCTGCAAAGCCGTTGCCAGCGCGGTCCATCTGGGGTCCCGGAACACGAATAAATCCAGGCAGACGTTTGTATCGAGGATGACGCGATTGGGTATCATTGGAGCTTTTGCGAATAATTGTTTGAAATGAGTTTTATCATATGCTGATTGTTTTATCGCCCGCCAAATCGCTGGATTACGATACGCCGTCGACCACGGATGATTTTTCCATGCCGGATTTCATTTCCGACTCGACCCGACTGATCGCACGCCTGCGGCAACTGTCGCCAGCGCAAATCGGCAGCCTGATGCAGATATCCGATCCGCTCGCCGCTCTCAATCACGGCCGGTATGCTGCCTGGTCACCTAAATTCACCCGCAACAATGCCAAACAGGCGATTCTGGCCTTCAACGGCGATGTGTATGAAGGGTTGGATGCGGCATCGCTGGCGTCAAAACAGCTGGCATACACGCAAGACCATATCCGTATTTTATCCGGCTTGTATGGTGTTTTGCGGCCGCTGGACCTGATGCAGCCGTATCGCCTGGAAATGGGTACACGACTGGCGACGGATGCCGGCAAGGATTTGTATGCATTCTGGGGTGAGCGGGTAAGCGCCAGCCTGCATGCGGCAGCGACGGCGCAAAAGGCCAGCGCGCTGGTCAACCTGGCTTCCGCAGAATATTTCAGGGCGGTCAGGCCCAAACTGTTGCCGGTACCGGTGATTACGCCGGTTTTCGAGGACTGGAAAGGCGGGAAATACAAAATTATTTCCTTTTACGCCAAGCGTGCACGCGGCCTGATGGCGCGCTTTGCCGCCGTGAAGCGGATTACCAAGGTTGAAAAACTCAAGGCATTCGATAGCGAAGGCTACCGATTTGATGCCGAGGCTTCTGATGAACAAACCTGGATCTTCCGACGCCGGCTTGACGTCTAAGCCAGAAAAAAGCCCTGCTGAGCGGGGCTTTGACCCGACAAATGCCGGATTAAAAAATATTCCACCAGGATCTGGTCTTGACCCGGCCACCCCGGAAGAAATCACTGTTAGGATAATTGGCCTTTAGCACGCGCTCAGCGTCATCGCGCAGGGTATTCAGCGCGAGCGCATCATACGAGCGCATCATAATGAACAGCGCTTCCTCGACTGCCGGTGATTCATGGTATTGCTGCACCGCGATCTGGGCACGATTGGCGGCGGCCAGATAGGCGCCGCGACGATAATAGTAGTTGGCAACATGGACTTCATACTGAGCCATGGCATTGACCAGGTAACGCATCCGGTCACGCGCATCGCTGGCATAGATACTGTTCGGGAAGCGTTCAGTTAGTTGCTTGAATGAATCAAAAGCCTCGCGCGCCGCCTTGGGGTCGCGCTCGGTCGGATCCTGCTTGGCCAGGAAATTGAACATGCTCAGCTTGTCATTGAAGTTGATCAAGCCGCGCAGGTAATACAGGTAATCGACGTTCGGGTGATTCGGATGCAGTTTGATGAAGCGCTCGGTCGCAGCCAGCGCCTGGGCCGGCTCGTCTTGCCGGTAATAGACATAGGCAATATCCATTTGCGCCTGTTGCGCATAGGTGCCGAACGGGTAGCGCGATTCCAGCTTTTCAAGGTATTGGATCGCCTTGTCATAGTTACCGCTGGCCAGTTCGGATTGCGCCTCCGAGTATAATTGGTTCGGCGACCAGCCTTTGGTTTCGTCGATCTGTTCCGGCAGCATGCTGCAAGCGGACAGCAGTAATACCAGGACAAGGGTTACCGCATTCAAAATTTTTCTTTGCATAAGCTTTTGCAACAATTTAACCAAATAGGCTGATTATAGCCGATGGGACTCGCTGTGAGATTACCTGTAATACCGGATTCATTCGAATTGGTGAATGAGGATGAAATTGATGACTTTCAAGATACAGAAGTCGGCATCCCGGCAACTGCGCCGATCGAACTGAAACTGGCGCCCGAGGTATGTGGCGAGCGGCTGGATAAAGTGGTGTCGAAGCTGCTGCCGCAATTTTCCCGCAGCCGCTTGCAGCAATGGATCGAAGCCGGGCATGTCACGCTGGATGGGCAGCTGGCCAAAGGGAAAATGACGGTATTCGGCGACGAGACCATCGTCGTGACGCCGCAGCCGGCCGCTGAAGATACTGCCTTTCGGCCAGAATCCATGGCTTTGTCGATTGTGTATGAGGATGCGGCGATCCTAGTGATCAACAAGCCGGCCGGGCTGGTGGTACACCCGGGGGCAGGCAACTGGTCCGGCACCTTGCTGAATGGCTTGCTGCATCATTATCCTGCGCTGACCGGAGTGCCGAGGGCTGGCATCGTGCATCGGCTGGACAAGGATACCAGCGGCTTGATGGTGGTTGCCAAGACATTGGAAGCGCATACCGACCTGGTTCGGCAGTTGCAGGCGCGCAGCGTGAAACGGGAATACCTGGCACTGGTCTGGGGCACGCCGGTTGCCAGCGGCAAGATCGATGCCGCCATGGGACGTCATCCGCGCGACCGCATCAAAATGGCCGTGTTGGACAATCTTACGGCCAAGCCGGCGCTGACCCATTTCGACCGGCTTACCACCGGTTCCCTGGATAGCCGTCCGGTCAGCCTGGTGCGTTGCCAACTCGAAACCGGGCGTACCCACCAGATCCGCGTGCATATGCAATCGATCGGCTTCCCGCTGGTAGGCGATGCCTTGTATGGCAAGGCTCATCTGATACCGGTATTTCCGCGTCAGGCGCTGCAGGCATGCCGGTTGGGACTGATCCATCCGCAGACTGGCGAAGCATGTGAGTGGAGCGTGCCGCTGGCGCCGGACTTTGCGGCACTGATTGCCAAAGCCGGCATTCCAGCGCCAGCCTGATCATGCCAAACCGAACCATATGAAACTATTGCAGCCGGATTGGGTGAATGTACCTGCCAATGTCCGCGCGCTGTCCACGCTGCGGGCGGGCGGGGTCAGCCTGGCACCGTATGACGATGGCAGCGGTAGTGGTGGCCTTAACCTCGGCACCCATGTCGGCGACGATCCGGTGGCGGTACAGCACAACCGGGCACGCCTGCGCGCGCTGCTGCCGGCCGAGCCTGCCTGGCTGAACCAGGTGCATGGCGCCGCGGTAGTGAATGCCGCCAATGTGCATGGCACACCGGCGGCGGATGCCTGCATTGCGAATGAACCGGGCGCAGTCTGCGTGATTCAGACCGCTGATTGCCTGCCGGTCCTGTTTTGCGACCTGGAAGGACGGGTGGTTGGCGCGGCACATGCCGGCTGGCGCGGTCTTGCGGGGGGCGTATTGGAAAATACGCTTGCCGCCATGCGAGCGGCTGGTGCACAGGAAATTGTTACATGGATGGGGCCGGCAATCGGGCCGATGCAGTTTGAGGTGGGCAAGGAAGTCAGACAGGCATTCATGGCCGACTCGGCCGCTGCAGCACAGGCATTTAAGCCAGTCACCGGAATGCCCGGGAAATACCTGGCTGATATTTACCAGTTGGCGCGCCTGATCCTGCATCGACAGGGAATTGAGCGAATTTACGGCGGCGGCTTTTGCACGGTATCTGAACCGGACCGGTTTTTTTCTTACCGGCGCGACAAAGTGACTGGCCGCATGGCGTCGATGATCTGGCTGGACTGAAATTGACTGAAGAATGAACTAATTCTTTGAGGAAAGATCAGATTGCTGCGCTGCTTCGGCATCGGGTATTTCGGGGACGGCATTAGCGCCAGTCTGGACATTCTTTTCAGTGTTGCGACGGCGCTTGCGCTGCGGGGACCCCATCAGATACAAAATAATAGTAAGGGGTAACACGCAATACAGTAAAAACGTCATAATGCCTGCAACGACCGAGTGTTCGGTGATGGACATCATCAGGACGACATAAATCCAGGCAATCGCAACGATCAGCAACATACTCAATTCCTGCACGTACTCAAACCTTAACAATACCTTAAATTTACACTGCCCATCGCCATGAATACTTTTCCTCCACAACCGAATCCGACGATGTGGATGACGCAGATCACCGATCCAGGCGCTTTCCAAGAGGTGTTCAAGTCATCGCAACTCAATTTTGATGCGCTCACCACCAAGATTGGTGATGCGGAGGTGAAGCTGGACCCGGTCGTCGTGTCGCAATTGCAAAGCGATTACCTGAAACAATTCACTTCGCTTTGGCAGGACATGGCATCGTCGAAAGCGAAGGCAATCGACGATAGCCGGTTTAGTGCGCAAGAATGGCAGTCGAACAAATTGCATGCATTTTCCGCCGCTGCCTACCTGCTCAATGCCCAGTTTTTGCAATCACTGGCCGAAGCGGTGCAGGCGCCGCCAAAGATGAAGCAGCGTATCCAGTTTGCGGTGCAGCAGACGATCGACGCAATGTCGCCGGCCAATTTTTTTGCATTCAATCCGGAAGCGCAGCAGAAAATCCTTGAAACCAAGGGCGAAAGCCTGACCAAGGGCATCAGCCACATGCTGGCCGACATGCGCAAGGGCCGCATTTCGCAAAGCGACGAATCGGCGTTTGAAGTCGGCAGGAACCTGGCGGCTACCGAAGGTGCGGTGGTATTTGAAAACGACATGTTTCAGCTGCTGCAATACCGGCCACAGACAGAGAAGGTTTTCGAAAAACCGCTGCTGTTGGTGCCGCCCTGCATCAACAAGTTTTACATTCTCGATTTGCAGCCGCAAAACTCGGTCGTACGTTATCTGGTCGAGCAGGGACATACCGTACTGATGGTTTCATGGCGCAATCCGGATGCATCGATGGCACACACTACCTGGGATGATTATGTTGAAAATGGCGTGATCAAGGCGATCCATGTCGCGCAGGAAATCTCCGGTCAGGACCAGATCAATGCTTTCGGCTTTTGCGTTGGCGGCACCATGATTTCGTGCGCGCTGGCGGTTCTGTTTGCGCGCGGTGAAAAGCCGATCGCCAGCCTGACCCTGCTGACATCGCTGCTGGATTTTTCCGACACCGGCATACTCGATGTGTTCATCGATGAAAATCTGGTCAAGATGCGCGAGAGCTCGCTGGGTCACGGCGGCTTGATGAAGGGGCGCGACATGGCGTCGACCTTTTCCTTCCTGCGGCCCAATGACCTGGTCTGGAATTACGTGAAGGCGAATTACCTGAAAGGCGAAGCGCCTGCGCCGTTCGATCTGCTGTTCTGGAATTCTGACAGCACCAACATGGCCGGACCGATGTATTGCTGGTACCTGCGCAACATGTACCTGGAAAATAACCTCAAAAAACCCGGCAAGTTGACCGTCGCCGGACAATCGGTCGACTTGGGCGCAATCGATGCGCCGACATTCATTTACGGTTCGCGCGAAGACCATATCGTGCCGTGGACCGCGGCATATGCGTCAATGGCTTTGCTCAATCCAGAAAAACCGCGCCAGAACCGGTTTGTGCTGGGCTCATCCGGCCATATCGCCGGGGTAATCAATCCTCCTGTCAAGAAAAAACGCAGCTACTGGACCAACGACAAGCCGGCTGCCGATGCCAATGCATGGCTGGCTGCGGCAGTCGAGCATCCTGGCAGCTGGTGGGGCGAATGGGCCGCTTTCCTGGAAAAACATGCCGGCAAGCGCATTAAGGCGCCAGCCAGCTACGGCAATGCCGGTTATACACCGATCGAGCCGGCGCCCGGGCGTTACGTCAAAGCCCCGGTTTGACGAGGCTTGGGCCGAGGCAAGCAGCGGCACTGGCTGGCAGGGTATTTTTCGGGCAAATTTTCATGCCCTACCTCAATCGCACCGAGGTCAATTAAGCGCTGCGGCTTGAGCAGCGCAACATTTCTGCTGAATTTTAGGCAAGTTTGCGTAAATCTTTGTTTATTCGCAATATAATGCATTTTTTAGAGGCGTACTGCGGTTCGCTTCATCTCCATTTATCTTGAATGCGCTGCGACGCAATATACGGGAAGTTCCATGACTAGCGGACCAAAGATTTCTGAACGTTTGATTAAGAAGTATCCGAATCGTCGTCTGTATGACACGCAAACCAGTTCTTACATTACGCTGACCGACGTCAAGCAGTTGGTCCTCGACAATGCAGTTTTCACGGTAGTCGATGCCAAGACCAGCGAAGATTTGACCCGCAGTATCTTGCTGCAGATCATTCTGGAAGAAGAGTCGAACGGTTCGCCAATGTTTTCCAGCCAGGCGCTGGCACAGATCATCCGTTATTACGGCCATGCGATGCAGGGCATGATGGGCTCTTACTTGGAAAAGAATATTCAGGCCTTCATCGATATCCAGAACAAGCTGGCTGAAAGTTCGAAGGGGCTTTATGAAGGCAAACCCTTCAGCCCGGAGATGTGGGCCCAGTTCATGAATGTCCAGGGGCCGATGATGCAGGGCATGATGGGAAACTACATCGAACAGAGCAAAACCTTGTTTATCCAGATGCAGGAACAGATGCAGAGCCAGACCAAGAACATATTCGGCGTGTTTCCATTTGTTCAACCGACTGACAAGAACGAAAACAACGATAAGTAGCATCTGGCCATGCCGATTCGCCGAACCGGCAAACGGGCAAAAAAACAGGGTACAAGAGGGTACAATAGCGGCTTCGCTTTTGTACCCTTCATTTTATGTCCAACGCATCTTTTACCGCCCCGAAAGTCGGGTTTGTCTCTCTTGGCTGCCCCAAGGCCCTGGTCGATTCCGAGCAGATCCTGACGCAATTGCGCGCCGAGGGTTATGAAACCGCCAAATCCTATGATGGCGCCGACCTGGTGATCGTCAATACCTGCGGCTTCATCGACGCCGCGGTGCAAGAATCGCTCGATGCCATCGGCGAAGCGCTGCATGAAAACGGCAAGGTCATCGTCACCGGCTGCCTGGGCGCAAAGAAAGATGCAAATGGTGACGATATCATCCAGAAGGTGCATCCGAAGGTGCTGGCCGTGACCGGTCCGCATGCGCTGGGCGAAGTGATGGATGCGGTCCATTTGCACCTGCCCAAGCCGCACGATCCGTTCGCCGATCTGGTGCCGGCGCAGGGCATCAAGCTGACGCCGAAGCATTTTGCCTATCTGAAGATTTCCGAAGGGTGTAACCATCGCTGCAGCTTTTGCATCATTCCGTCGATGCGCGGCGACTTGGTCTCGCGCCCGATTGCCGACGTGATGCTGGAAGCGGAAAATCTGTTCAAGGCCGGCGTCAAGGAATTGCTGGTGATTTCGCAAGACACCAGCGCCTACGGCGTTGATGTGAAATTTCGTACCGGGTTCTGGAACGGCAAGCCGGTTCGGACCCACATGACGCAGCTGGTGACAGCGCTGGGCGAACTGGCCGCGCAATACGGCGCCTGGGTGCGCCTGCATTATGTATATCCATATCCGCATGTCGACGCCATCATCCCGCTGATGGCAGAAGGGCGCGTGCTGCCTTATCTTGACGTGCCGCTGCAGCATGCACATCCTGATGTATTGAAGCGCATGAAGCGCCCGGCCAGCGGCGAAAAAAATATCGAGCGCATCGCCGCCTGGCGCGCGATGTGCCCGGATATCACGATCCGCTCGACTTTCATCGCCGGTTTCCCGGGCGAGACCGAAGCCGAATTCGAGTACCTGCTCGACTTCCTGAAAGAGGCTGAAATCGACCGCCTTGGCTGTTTTGCCTATTCGCCGGTGGAAGGCGCGACCGCCAACCTGCTGGACAATCCGGTGCCGGAAGAAGTGCGCGAAGAACGGCGCGGCCGCGTAATGCTGCTGCAGGAAGAGATTTCCAAAAAGCGCCTGCAAGCCAAGATCGGCAAGACCATGCAGGTCTTGATTGATTCGGTCGACCGCAATGGCGGCGTTGGCCGCTCTTCCGCCGACGCACCGGAAATCGATGGCGTGGTGTATGTCAAGCCGCCGTACGAGCCGCACAAAAAGCTCAAGGTCGGTGAATTCGTCGAGGTGGAAATCACTGCCGCCGATGCGCATGACCTGTGGGCGAAAGCGTAAGCATTAGCTGAGGGCAGGGCATATAAATGCCCGTGCGGTCGCAGCGGCTTGGTCCGACGCGGGCATGGCCCGCCCCGGCATAATTACTCTCGTGAAGTTTGATCTTGCAGGAGGCACTGCGTGAGCATTTCGAAATCCGTACAGACTGGATTAATCCACAGCGATTACACGCCGCCCGATGGTTTTGCCGCGTTCCCGACGGCGATCCATCATGCTTCCACCGTCTTGTTCGACAACGTGGCGGCAATGCGTTCGCGCAACTGGCAGGACAAGTCCGCGTACACCTATGGCCTGCACGGCACCCCCACCTCGTTTACGCTTGAGGCGCGGCTGGCCGAGATAGAAAACGGCAGTCATTGCCTGCTGGCGCCCAGTGGCTTGGCAGCGATTGCGATGGTCGATTTCGCCCTGCTGAAAAGCGGCGACGATGTGTTGATTCCCGATAATGTCTACAATCCGAACCGTGAACTGGGCAACTGGCTGGCCAGGGATTTCGGCATCACCAGCCGCTATTACGATCCGCTGATCGGTGCCGGCATTGCCGAGCTGATCCGCCCGAATACCCGTTTGATCTGGACTGAAGCGCCGGGCTCGGTGTCGATGGAAGTGCCGGATATCCCGGCCATTTGCCGCGCCGCGCATGACAAGGGTGTGCTGGTGGCGCTGGACAATACCTGGTCGGCCGGAATTGCCTTGCGTGCATTTGATCTTGGCGTCGATATCGTGATGCAGGCGCTGACCAAATACCAGTCGGGCGGCTCGGATGTATTGATGGGGGCACTGATCACGCGCGACCAGGCATTGCATCGGCGGCTCGAAACCGCCCACATGCGCCTCGGTTTCGGAGTCGGCATGGATGATGCGTATCTGGTATTGCGCAGCTTGCCGACCCTGAAACTGCGCTTTGATGCGCACGATGCCGGCGCGCGCAAGGTGGCCGGCTGGCTGAAGACCCGACCCGAGATCGCCCGGGTGCTGCATCCGGCGTTTGCCGACTGTCCTGGCCACGAGATCTGGCAGCGCGATTTTTCCGGGGCAGGCGGGCTGTTTTCCGTGGTGTTCGACGCCCGTTACAGCGAGCTGCAGACCGACCGTTTCATCGATGGCTTAAGATTGTTCAAGATCGGTTTCAGCTGGGGCGGCTCGAACAGTCTGTGCGTGCCATACCGGATCCAGGCAATGCGCAGCAACTGGCAGGATACAGGTCAACTGGTGCGCTTGAATATCGGCCTGGAAGACCCGGACGATTTAATCGCGGATATCGAGCAGGCGCTGCAGATGCTGTGAGTTGGCTACGCGTCGCCTGCATGGCACGTGAGATTGCCAGGCAAGCCTCTATGCCGCAGGACGTTTTTTCGGCACCGCGAACGGCGCCAGGTTTTGCCAGAGCAGCTTGGTGAATTCCTCGGCCGGTAGCGGCTTGCTGAAAAAATAACCCTGGATTTCTTCGCACGCGCGATCCGATAGGAATTGCAGCTGCTCTGCCTTTTCCACGCCTTCGGCGACCACCGTGATTTTCAGGCTCTTGCCCATGGCAATGATGGCTTCGGTGATGGCTTCGTCAGCCGGGTCGCCCGGCACATCCTCGATGAATGAACGGTCGATCTTGATGATGTCGATCGGGAATTGGCGCAGATGCGACAGCGACGAGTAACCGATGCCGAAATCGTCAATGGCGATACGAATCCCCATCGCCTTGAAGCCTGACAAGATCTCGATGGTCTTGTCCGGGTTATGCATCATCATGCTTTCAGTGATTTCCAGCTCGAGCAGGGTTGGATCCATGCCCAATTCCTGCAGCGTATTGGCAGTGTCTTCCAGCAAATGATCTTCGGCGAACTGGCGCGCCGACAGGTTGACTGCCACGGTCAGGGTCGGCAAATTCTGTTTTTGCCAGGCGCAGATCTGCATGCAGGCTTCACGCAATACCCATTGGGAAAGCGGCACGATCAGGCCGGTTTCTTCTGCCAGTGGAATGAACTGGTCGGGCGCCAATAATCCCAGTTCGGGGTGCTGCCAGCGCACCAGCGATTCCACCCCGGTGATGCGGCCGGTACGGGTTTCCACCTTGCCCTGGTAATACAAAACCAGTTCCTCGCGTTCGATCGCGCGGCGCAGGCTCGATTCCATCGTCAGCATCCGAGCCGAGTGCTCGCTCATGTGGGCGGAATAAAACTGGAAATTATTCTTGCCCTGTTCCTTGGCGCGGTACATCGCGACATCCGCATGCTTCATCAGCGTGAATTCATCGGTGCCATCTTCCGGGAAGATGCTGACCCCGATACTGGCGGTAATATGAATCATCTGTCCATTGAGCGGATACTCTTCCACCAGCGAGGACAGGATTTTCTGGGCAACATGGCTGACATGGTTGGAGTCGGCAATATCTTCCAGCAAGACCACGAATTCATCGCCGCCAAGCCGTGCCACCATGTCGCTCCTGCCGCCCAGCCGCGCGACCAGGTCGCCCCGCAAGGCATCGGCCAGTCGCCGCGACATTTCCTGCAGCAGGCGGTCACCGGCATCGTGGCCCAGCGTGTCATTGACATTCTTGAAGCGGTCGAGATCTATGAACAATACTGCCAGCCCCGTGCCGCGCCGGCCGGCATGCTCGATCGCATGACTCAGGTGCCGGTTGAACATGGCGCGATTGGGTAAATTGGTCAGCGAATCGTGATAGGCCAGATGCTGGATATGGTCCTGCATTTCCTTGCGTTCGGTGACGTCGCGCACCAACGACAGCAAATGTCGGCGGCCATTGATTTCGATCGGGCCAATCCGGATTTCAACCGGGAAGATCGAGCCATTCTTGCGGCGATATCTGCTTTCGCGGGTTATCGGCGTGTTGACGGCAATTTTCTTGACCAGCTTGCCGAGTTCCTTGGCAGTCATGTCGATATCGATGTCTTTTACAGACATGTTCAGTAGTTCGGCACGGCTATAGCCCAGGCCTTCGCAACCACGCTGGTTGACATTGATGAATTTGCCTTCGACATCATGCACATAGAAACTGTCCGAAGCCTGTTCCACCAGCGAACGGAAATGTGCCTCGCTTTCGCGCAGTGCCTGTTCTACTTGCTTGCGCTGGAAGAACTGGCCGATATGCCGGCCGATGAAGTGGGCGCTTTGCAGCGTTTCCCGGTCCGCCCGGTGCGGCTGCACGCCGAAAAATTCCATGATGCCGAGAATTTCACCGGCAGCCTGGAGCGGGAAGGACAGGCAGGCATGCAGTCCGACGTCGACGGCTTGCTGGGCTCGTTGAAAGTGTTCGCCGCGGCTCGCGTCCGGCATCCATTCAGGCCGGGCCAGCCGCAGCGTACGGCTGCTCAGGCCGTTCGCAGTCGGCAGCGGGATCTGATCCGCAGTGTTTTGAAAAAATTCCTCGATCTCCGGTTTCGGCAGCGACCAGGTGGCGATGCGACGCAAGACATCCGCCTTCTTGTCCGGCATCCACAGGGCGCCGCAAACCCAGCCAAAGGTTTCGCAAATGGTTTCGATAATTTCCGGAATCACTTCCATCGGCGAATCGCATTCAGCCAGTAGGCGGGCCACCGTGTGTTCCATCGATTGCCGAACTTCGATCAGCTTGCGGCTGTTGACATCCATGACGGTGCCAAACAGGCGGCATACCTGGCCTTTGGCGTTCTTGATCGGTTGGCCAATTGCGCGCACCCAGCGTATCTCGTGGTCGGGCAAATGGTAGCGAAATTCGATTTCGAATTTCTTGCCGTCGTGGAGCGCCGCTTCGACCCGGTCTTTCACATACAGACGATCGTCACGGTGCACCTGGCGCGACAGTTCCTTGTAGGTTGGCATCGGCGCCGATGACGATAAACCGAAAATCCGGTAGCACTCGGCCGACCATTTGCCGCGCCCCAGTTTGCGGTCAAACGACCAATCGCCGAGGCCGGCAATTTTTTGGGTTTGTTCGATCCGGCTGGTCAGGTCCTGGACTTCGGAAGAAGGGAAATCCTTGTAGCGTTCGGGCTGGCTGTATTCCAGTGCCAGGTCGGCATACGCATGGCTGGCATGATCCAGGAACTGCATCCATTGCTCAAGGCTCGGCGGCTCGCCGGGATGGTCGATCCCGAATTCTTTGAGCTGCTTGAACAATAAGGAATAGTTGTGTTGCACGAATTAGCGCCTAGAAAATCCTGATCAGCTTTATGTTATGTGTGCAGCCATCCATCATGTACGTTTTCTTGAATTGGATGCTGCTGCTTACGCAAGAACGAGGTAGTGTTTTTTAGAAAAACACACTACCTCTGTTATTTTTATTTTTTGCTTAAATTCCATGCATGAAAACTTTGGCTAATTATTGTGCCATAAGCATGCTCGTAGAATTTTTGTTTAATGGCAAATTATTGTTTCTTTATTAAAATATTTAATAATAATTTGCCACGAAATCATTAATAGACGCCTGGAAACAGTGCATAATTGACAATTATGCAACTGGTGCTATGCAGCATATTTTTCTAGGTCGGCATCGGCTTGTTGGCATCCAAATCCAGAAACCCCTTGATCAAGCGATAGGCTTTCCAGACCGGTGCGCCAAACCAGATCAGCCACGCCAGCGGAATGCCGATCAGGGTAATGAAAAGTACGCCGCCGAGTGCCATCCAGAATAGATACCACCAAAACGAGCGGATTTGCCAGTTATGGTGACTAAGCACAAAGGTGCCGGCAGCGTCTTCGCGTTTCACGTAATTCAGAATCAGCGGAATCCACGACAGCATGCCCAGCGATAAGACCAGGCTCGCGCCATGAAATATGTAAAGCCACCATGCAAGTTTTTTTTGTGACTCTGTCTGCGGATCGAAAACGATTTCCTGGCGCATGGGTAATCCTTTAAAGATTGAATTCTTAATGGAATAAAGCCAAGATGCCGTCCAATCCGACAAAATTCAAGGCGACATCGGCTTGTGCCCGTACCACCGGCTTGGCGCGGAAGGCTACCGACAAGCCGGCGATGCCCATCATGGCCAGATCGTTGGCGCCGTCGCCCATCACGATCGCCTGAGCCGGTGAAATACCGAGTTCCTTGCACACCCGCGCCACCGTATTCTTTTTTTCTCCGGCATCGACGATGCCATTGACCACCCGGCCAGTAAGTTTTCCGTCGACAACCTCAAGCTGGTTTGCGTGGGTGTAATCCAGGCCCAGCCGCGATTTGATGCGGTCGGTGAAGAAGGTAAAGCCGCCGGACACCAGCAGGGTTTTCAGGTCGGCAGCCTTGGCCGCGGCCAGCATCGGTTCTGCACCGGGCGACAGTTTCAGGCGCTCGTCATAGACACGCTGCAAGGCCGATGCATCCAGTCCGGCCAATAGCGATACGCGGCGCGTCAGGCTTTCCCGGAATTCGATTTCGCCGCGCATAGCCGCTTCGGTGATTGCCGCTACCTGGGGCTTCAAGCCCTGCATATCGGCGATTTCATCGATGCACTCGATGGTGATCAGCGTGGAATCCATGTCCATGGCCAGCAGCTTGAAATCCGACAACTGCTGGTTAGGCAGCATGAATGCGTAATCAAGTTTTGCGGCCAGGCAGGCTGCATCGACTTCGCTGCGGATTTCAGCTGTATCCATCGCTTGTTCGCAACGAAAAGCATTGGCGCCGATGGCGACGGTGCGCTGGGCTTGGGTGATCCGGGCAATCCGCTCAATGGCGGCGGGCTCGGTAGTGAGGCCTTGCAAAATCAGGTTCATTATCGTGTCGTGTTATATCAATGAAAGTTGAAGCGTCAAGCCAGCAGGGCGCGGATCGTGGATTTCACCTGGGTGACCCGGGCCGCCAGATCCGGCATGTTGACGGTAATCCGTAGTTTATCCTGACCGTGCAGCTTGATATGCCGGTTTTTTTGGATCAGCTCGATGATGCGCATTGCATCTATCGGCGGATTGGGCTCGAACTGCAGCACGGCCGATTCGGCATGCGCATCGATCTTGATGATGCCGACCGGCTTGGCGGCGACCCGCAGCCGGTGGGTTTCGATCAGCGCCTTGACCGGGTCCGGCATCTTGCCGAAGCGGTCGATCAATTCTTCCTGCAAATCGTCGATGCCTTCTGCCAGCTTGCAGTTGGCCAGCCGCTTGTAGATCGACAGCCGCTCATGCACGTCGCCGCAATAGTCCGACGGCAGCAGCGCCGGCACATGCAGGTTGATCTCGGTAGTGCTCGACAGCGGCGCTGCCAGATCCGGCTCCTTGCCGTTTTTCAGCGACCGCACTGCTTCATTCAACATGTCGGAATAAAGCTGGAAGCCAATTTCCTGCATCTCGCCGGACTGGTTTTCGCCCAGCACTTCGCCGGCGCCACGGATTTCCAGGTCATGCATGGCCAGGTAAAAGCCGCTGCCGAGTTCTTCCATCTGCTGGATCGCGTCGAGGCGGCGCTGCGCCAGCTTGGTCAGGCCTTGTACATCCTGCACCAGCAGGTAGGCATAGGCCTGGTGGTGCGAGCGGCCGACCCGGCCGCGCAACTGGTGCAGCTGCGCCAGCCCGAACTTGTCGGCGCGGTGCATGATGATGGTGTTCGCCGTCGGCACGTCAATGCCGGTCTCAATGATGGTGGTGCACAGCAGGATGTTGAAGCGCTGCGCGACGAAATCGCGCATCACTTTCTCCAGGTCGCGTTCGTGCATTTGGCCATGGGCCACCGCAATGCGCGCTTCCGGCAGCAATTCTTCCAGCATCGCGCGGCGGTTCTGGATGGTTTCGACTTCATTGTGCAGGAAGTAGACCTGGCCGCCGCGCTTGAGTTCGCGCAGGCAGGCTTCGCGGATCACCGATTCGCCCTCGCTGCGCACGAATGTCTTGATAGCGAGGCGTTTTTGCGGCGCAGTGGCGATGATCGAGAAATCCCGCAAGCCTTCCAGTGCCATGCCCAGCGTGCGCGGGATCGGGGTGGCGGTCAGGGTCAGCACGTCGACTTCGGCACGCAAGGCTTTGAGCGCTTCTTTCTGGCGCACGCCGAAGCGGTGTTCTTCGTCAATGATCACCAGTCCCAGTCGGGAAAATTTCACCTCCGGCGACAGCAGCTTGTGGGTGCCGATGACAATATCCAGCGTGCCTTCGGCCATGCCCTTGATCGCCTGCGTGATTTCCTTGCCGCTCCTGAAGCGCGACAGTTCGGCGATTTTCACCGGCCAGTCGGCGAAGCGGTCTGCAAAATTCTGAGCATGTTGCTCGGCCAGCAGGGTGGTTGGCGCAAGAATCGCCACTTGCTTGCCGCCCATTACGGCAACAAAGGCGGCGCGCAAGGCCACCTCGGTCTTGCCGAAGCCGACGTCGCCGCAAATCAGCCGGTCCATCGGGCGACCGGAAGTCATGTCGCCGATCACTGCAGTGATGGCTGCCGCTTGATCCGGGGTTTCCTCGAAGCCGAAACTCTCGGCAAACGCTTCATAGTCATGTGCCGAATATTCAAACGAATGGCCTTGCCGCAGCGCCCGGCGCGCGTACAGGTTGAGCAGTTCGGCAGCCGTGTCGCGCACTTGCTGGGCCGCCTTTTTCTTGGCTTTTTCCCACTGGCCGGAACCGAGCGCATGCAGCGGCGCGTCGTCTGCAGAAGCACCCGAATAGCGCGACATCACATGCAGTTGCGACACCGGCACGTACAGCTTGGCATCCTTGGCATATTCGAGGTGCAGGAATTCGGTTTCGCCTTCGCCCATGTCCATGCTGATCAGGCCCATGTAGCGGCCGATGCCATGGTTGATGTGCACCACCGGGTCGCCGATCTTTAGCTCCGACAGGTCGCGCACCATCGACTCGACTTGCGTGACGCCTTCCTGCTTCTTGCGCCCGATCCTGCGGCCCGACCCGGCATACAGTTCGGTTTCGGTGATGAAGGCCAGGTTGGCGCCATCCGTCTTCAGCTCGAAGCCGGCATGCAAAGGGGCGACGCCCAACATCAGCTTTGCGCCTGCGGTGGCGAAATCGGTGAAGCCCTCGCAGGGCGTTAGCGACAAGTCGTATTCATTGAAATACTGTTGCAGCGTTTCGCGCCGGCCGCCCGATTCGGCGCAGATCATCACCCGCTGGTCATTTTGCAGCAGGAAGGACCGCAAATTGGCCAGCGGATCGTCGAGACGGCGGTTCACCGCGATATTCGGGATCGGCGCCGACAGCTCCGAGGCGACATCGCTACTCTGGATCACCCAGCGACCGTACGGCTTGGCCAGCGTAAAAAAATCCTCATCAGTCAAAAACAGCTGTTCCGGCGCCAGCAGCGGACGCTCGCGGTCGGATTTGAGAAATTTGTAGCGCGAGCGAGTATCGGTCCAGAAACGCTTGACCGCCGCATCGATGTCGCCGACCAGGGCAAAGGTGGTGTCGTCGGGCAGATACTGGAACAGGGTCGCGGTTTCGTCGAAAAACAGCGGCAGATAATACTCGATGCCGGCCGAGGCGATGCCGCTGCCGATATCCTTGTAAATCATCGATTTGCTTGGGTCGCCCTCGAACACTTCGCGCCAGCGGCTGCGAAAGGCAGCGCGTGCTGCTTCATCCATTGGGAACTCGCGTCCCGGCAACAGGCGCACTTCCCGCACCGGATACAAGGACCTTTGGGTGTCGGCATCGAAGGTGCGGATTGTTTCAATTGTGTCGCCGAACAGGTCGAGCCGGTAGGGCAGGGCTGAACCCATCGGAAACAGGTCGATCAAGCCGCCGCGCACCGAATATTCACCGGGCGACATCACCTGTGCGACATGGGTATAGCCGGCCAGCGTCAATTGGGAGCGCAGTTGCGCTTCGTCGAGCTTTTCGCCCTGCTTGAAAAAGAAAGTATAGGCTGCCAAAAACGATGGCGGCGCCATCCGCACCAGCGCCGTGGTGGCCGGCACGATCATCACGTCGCACTGGCCGCTGCGGATTTCATGCAGCGTCGCCAGACGCTCCGACACCAGGTCCTGGTGCGGCGAGAAGGCGTCGTAGGGCAGGGTTTCCCAGTCCGGCAGCAAGTGGCAGCGCAGCGGTGCTGCATCATTTGCGCCGAACCAGCGGATTTCCGCCAGCAACCGTTGAGCATCGGCGGCGTTGGCCACCACCACCGCCAGCATGCGTTTGCGGGCCGTGAGTTCCACGGCGGCCTGTGCCAGTACATAGGCATCAGCCGAGCCATGCACGGCAGGCATGACAAAACGGTTACCCGGCTTGGGAAGTGATTTTTTCAGGTCAAACGACATTCAATGGCGGCGCGCAATGGCAAAAAGGCCAAAGCGCGATAAATGCGGTTTGGCGGTGGCAGGAGATGCCGAAATTATAAACGAAGCAACTGCATCCGGCTTTGATTCGCCGCGGACATCCGGCGCCATGTTAACAAACAGGCAGCTTGCTGCTGTATCATCTTGCGGATAATTGACCAGCAAGACACCCGATTCAAAACATTGGCACGCTGACTGAATGGCTACTCCCCGTTATTTTGCACTTGTACCTGCTGCCGGCATCGGTGCCCGGATGGCGGCAGATTGCCCGAAGCAATACCTGTCGCTGTCCGGCAAGCCGATATTGCTGCATGTGTTGGAAACCTTTGCTGCATGTTCCACGATTGCGCATTGTTTCGTGGTGGTTGGCAATCAGGATGCCTACATTGCCGATGTAATGAAAGCAGCGCGCCACCTGGATGGCCGGGTAAGCGTCTTGGAAAATGGCGGTGCAACCCGGCATGAATCGGTGCTGAATGGCTTGCAGGCGATGCGATCGCAGCTAGCCGACGATGACTGGGTGCTGGTGCATGATGCGGCCCGTCCCGGCTTGAACGCTGCCTTGATCGAGCGTCTGGTGCAGGCGTTGCAGCACGATGCGGTTGGCGGCTTGCTGGCAATGCCGATTGTCGACACATTGAAGCGTAGTGACGAGATGCAGCGGGTGCAGCAAACCGTGCCGCGCACAAGCCTGTGGGCGGCGCAAACACCGCAAATGTTTCGCTATGCGTTGCTGCGCCGCGCACTGGAACAGGCAAGCGAGGTCACCGACGAAGCCAGCGCGATCGAGGCGCTCGGCCTGTCACCCAAACTGGTCGAAGGCAGCGTGCGCAACTTCAAGCTTACCTTGCCGCAGGATCTGCCGCTGGCAGAATTGTTATTGAAAGGATAGACATGAATCTTCCTCCATTTCGCATCGGCCAGGGCTACGATTGCCACGCACTGGTTACCGGGCGCAAATTGACCATCGGCGGCGTGACGATTGCGCACAAGACAGGCTTGTTGGGCCATTCGGATGCCGATGTCCTGCTGCATGCCATCACCGATGCACTGATTGGCGCAGCCGGCCTGGGTGATATCGGCCGCCATTTTCCCGATACCGATCCACAGTTTTCCGGCGCAAATTCGCGTGCATTGCTGCGCGAGGCGTGTACCCGGGTAACGGCAACCGGCTACGCGATTGCTAATATCGATGCCACCATCATTGCGCAGGCGCCAAAGATGGCGCCGCATATCGCACAAATGATTGCGCATGTGGCCGAAGACCTGGGCTTGCTGCCGGCGCAAGTAAACATCAAGGCCAAGACCAATGAAAAGCTGGGATACCTGGGGCGCGAAGAGGGAATTGCGGCGGAGGCGGTGGCATTGATCTACAGGACGCTGGATTAATCTCACGTAAAACTGGATGAGCTGTGTCATCAGGCAGCGTACGCCATGCGGATGATGTCATCTCCGCATATGCAAGCATGTGCATGGCGCACGCTATACCTTCCCTGAATTCGGGACTTTCTTCAGTGTTTGCGGTTCTGCACAAATTCCTCGATATCGTTCTTGTCGAACCATGCAATATTTTTGTCGATTTCTTCCTCGACCATTTTTTGCGCTTCTTTGCTCAGGTTTTGACGCAAGAGACCGAGAAATTTTGGCGGCGCAATCACGCATAACCTGTCGTACAGATGGTCGTTGCGCGCGCGTTCCAGATAGTCGCCCACGGCTTTGGAAAATTTTTCGTTTTCATGCTCGATCACATCT
>JAKFFK010000015.1:0-3631 GCA_036675285.1 Paucimonas sp.
GGCGGCACGGCCGACACGTTCAAATGCCGACAGGATCATTTTTTCATTGGCCGGATTCAGCATGCCGTTCAGGCGCCGGGTCAGCTCTTCGGTCTGGACCAGGATCTCCATGCCCTTGCTTTGCAGGTTGTCAAACAGGCTGGGGCGCATCTCGATGCGAGCTACCTTGTCTTCGGTGCTGTGCAGCTTGATCGGGTCGCTGCCGTCGTCATCCAGCTGCACATAGGCGATGCCGGTCACGCCCTGGTAGCCGAGCGTGCCGTAAGTCGAATGGGTGATCGGCGTGTCCGGCTGCACGTTCATGCGCACCAGGATTTGTCCGGGAACGCGGGGGTCGAAATTGATGCTCTCGACCTTGCCCACATCCAGGCCGCGGTAACGTACCGCCGCCTGCGGGTTCAGTCCGGGCACCGACAGCTTGGTGGCCATTTCATACGGCACGTATTCGGTCTGGTCGCTGCGCAGCCACATTGCGATCAGGATGGTCGCCGTCAGCAACGCAATCGTAAACAATCCGGCCAATAATGCATGTGCCTTGTTTTCCATAAACTTTCCTTGTGCTCTTGGCTAGGGCTGCGTGCTCTGGCCGTGCAACTCGTCGAGTGCACGCCGGCTGCGTTCGCCCATAAAATATTCTTCGATAAACGGATGCTTGACGGCCATCACCTGTTCGCGCGTGCCGTCGGCAATCATATGCTTGTCGGCCAGCACCGCGATCCTGGTCGACAGCGCAAACAGCGTATCCAGGTCGTGCGTGATCATCACCACTGTCAGCTGCATGGATTGATGCAGGGTGCGGATCAGCTCGACAAAACTGTTCGACAGGTTCGGGTCGAGTCCGGCGGTCGGTTCGTCCAGAAACAGTAACTCCGGCTCCAGCGCCAAGGCGCGTGCCAGCGACACCCGCTTGACCATGCCGCCGGACAGGTCGGCCGGCATTTTCAGCGCATCGGCCGGCGTGATGCCGACCTGGTGCAGCTTGAACAGCACGGCGTCGTGAATTAGTGGTTCCGGCAGCGTGCGCAATTCGCGCATCGGCTGGGCTACGTTGTCGAATGCATTCAAGGCGGAAAACAGCGCGCCATGCTGGAACAGCATACCCCAGCGGTTGCGCAACTGCTGCAGCCGCAGCATGTCATCGCCATTGATGTCTTCGCCAAACACTTCGACCGAGCCGCGCGTCGGCTTGATCAGCCCCAGCACTTGACGCAACAGCGTGGTCTTGCCGGAACCGGAGCCGCCCACCAGCGCCAGGATTTCGCCCTGGCGCACGTCCAGATTCACATCCTGATGCACCACATGCTGGTCAAACTGCGTCCACAGATTGCGGATCCGGATCACCGGCTGTTCAGTGGTCTGCATCAGGTATACCCGACATTGCTAAAGACTATCGCAAACACCGCATCGGCCAGGATCACGATGGTGATGGCCGACACCACCGAGATCGTGGTGCCTTGACCGAGGCTTTCGGTATTGGGCTTGATGCGCAAGCCGAAATGGCAGGCGACCAAGGCAATCAGTATGCCGAACACCCAGCCCTTGCCCAGACCGATCCAGTAATTAGCCACCGGCACCGCATCCGGCAGCCGTTGCACGAAATAACTCGGCGACAGATTCAATTCCAGTTGCGCGGCAACCATGCCGCCGATCAATGCCATCGCATCGGTCCAGATGACCAGCAGCGGCATGGCGACAGCCAGCGCGATCACTTTCGGCAGGATCAGGCGAAAGCCGTGCGGCATGCCCATGACCAGCATGGCATCCAGCTCTTCGGTAACACGCATCACGCCCAACTGGGCGGTAATCGATGACCCCGAACGTCCCGCCACCAGGATTGCCGCCAGCAGCGGCCCGAGTTCGCGGATGATGCTCATGCCGAGAATATTGACCAGATAAATGTCGGCGCCGAAGGTATGCAATTGCTGTGCCGACAGATAAGACAGCACCACTCCGATCAGGAAGCCGACCAGCGCGGTAATTCCCAGTGCCTGGTAACCGGCATGATACACATTGGCGGAAATTTCTTTCCAGGGGCCGCGCTGCGGCTGCCGGATCAACTGGCTCAGGTCCAATATCAATTGTCCGAGCAAGCCCAGAAAGCCGACGGCATGCCCGAGCAAGCCATGCCAGATCGCACCCAGCGCGGCCGGCGAAAACCAGTGTATGCGCGCCGGCGTCGGCAATGTCAGCGGCCCCGCCTGTTCCAGCCGCTGGAAAAATGCTTCATGCTCCGGCAACAGCGCTAAATCGGCTGGCCGCCGCTGCTCCCAGACACGCCAGAGCCACAGCGCGCCGATATGGTCGAGCGCTGTCAGGCGCGACAAATCCCAATGCATGGCCACACCGGGAGCCGGCGCCTGTTGCATTACGGATTGCAGTGCATCCATGGTGCCGGGTTGCGCCAGTGCTTGTGCATGCCATGCGCCACTGACGCATAGGGTAGGATGATCCTGCTGTTTTAGAGCAAGGGCTGGTTTCTCGGATTCAAGCATGCATTGAGTGTAAGGGAGAATGCGCTGGGCGTCATCCAGGGAAAGATTGGCAGAAAGCAAGAACCGGCAATGTCATGAATTGCCTGGACATCGCCTCAGCGGCGCAACGCATGGGTAGTAATGGCCAAGCCTTGCTGTAGCGAGTAGGGAGGACGCCAACCCAGGGTTTGCAGCGCTGGCGAAATATCTACCTGCAGCGATGCCAGCAGTTTTTCAGCCTGCGCTTCTTTCCCGGCCAGTTTGGCCAGCGCAGTCAGCCAGGCCGGCCGGACATTCAGCAGTCGCGCCGGCATCTGCAATGCCTCGCCCAGCAGGCGGATCAAATCCGGCGTGCTCACATCCTGATTGTCGGACACCAGCCATATCCGATTGGCGGCTTGCGGATGGCTCAGGCAAGTCAACAGCAGATCGACCAGGTTGCCGACATAGACCAGCGAACGTTGGTTGTCGATGGCGCCCAGCGGCAGCGGGATGCCGCGCTGGACGGTGTTGATCAGTTGCAGAAAATTGGCTTTTACGCCGGGCCCGTAAATCAGCGGCGGACGGACAATCACGATTTCCATTTTGCCTTGCGCCAGCGCAAGCAAGCTCTGTTCGGCTTCATGCTTGGACACGCCATAGGCATCCTGTGGTGTGGGCAGGTCGGTGCTGCGAAAAGGCTGGTCCTGGGTCTGTTCGCCATTGACCTTGATCGAACTGATGAAAATGAAGCGCCGCACGCCATGCGCAATGGCTTGCCGGGCCAGCGCCAGAGTTTGCTCGACATTGACCTTGCGAAACGCGGCCAGCGCATCCGGCGCATGCTCGTGCATCACATGGGCGCGCCCGGCCAGGTGGATTACCGTCTCGCAACCAGGCAATACGCAGCCCCAGTCCGCTGTGCCATCGGCGTCGGTATACGGCATGAAAGCAATGTTGTCGCCTTCGATGCGCGCCGGTACCTGCCGCGCCAGGCAAACGATATCGTGTCCGCCTGCTTGTAATGCTGCCAGCATATGGGTGCCGACAAAGCCAGTCGCGCCGGTGAGAAGTAATTTCATTGCAGATATTTATTGAATCAGTAAATCAATGATTGCGATCAGCTTGATACCATTTTTTTGGCATGCACGGCTGCCAGTTGTCATTGGCATTGATTGAAA
>JAKFFK010000193.1:0-20173 GCA_036675285.1 Paucimonas sp.
CTTCCGCGTTAGCAGGCGCAGCCTATTCGCATTATCGTTATAGAGTAAAGAATGATGAAATTTACCAAAGCCGCTTTGGTAAATCCTATACCGGTGGCGTCTGGTAATGTAATACGGGTTCTTCCACAGAGAACCTCGGTTTCTCTCCCAAGAGTTACATCGGCATACTGACTTTCGCTATTCCAGTCAGCTTCGATCAGCACTGCCGCTGTCACGTCTGCCGGCATTGTGCTTCTTGTCTTCGTGTCTTTCATCCCACTGCGCTGGCGGGCTGTAGAGCGTCTGTAAATTTCCTGTCGTCTTTGCTTCACTGTTGTTCTCCAGATGTAATGGATGAAATTCAAGGAAACAATGCGAAAAATCATGCTTTTAATGCTGTAAACAGCGAACTCGCTATTGTTCTTATGACTCTCATTTACCTGGAGGTCATCAATGAATCGTCGAAAATATTCGCAGGAAAAGAAGCTGGGCTTGTTGCCTACCAAGCTGTCACGTCGGGATTTTCTGAGTGCCCAATTGATCGAAATCGGCATTGTCATTCAACGTGTGCAAGGCACTGAATCGGCCGCTGAATATCTGATGTCGAAAAGAGTGGATCTGGAAGTGGCAGTGCGTGTTTTAACGCACCCAGCTAGGCGTCGTACCTGGAGCGAGCTGGTTGAGCCGGACTTGTCCAGTCAAAGATCGTTGTGACGCAGCGTCAATGATTTTTGTGCGCGCCGGCTTTCCTGAATCTGCGCCTGTTTTCTATTGGGACCAATCTGAAAAATGCCGACTCCCATCGATAACATGGAGGCAAAGGCAATGAATGATTCCCAAAGGCAGGTCGATCATCAAATTCCTGTGTTGACGCAGATGGTGTCTGCACGCCGCGATATCGTCAAGCTCTGCGCAGTGGAAATCGCCATCGGATTGAAAGAATTGCTGGGTACCCGCCAAGCGGCCGAATTTTTGAAAAAACATCAGGTAGGACTGGATATTGCCTTGCGTGTGTTATTGCATCCGTCACAACGCCGTTATGGTGGATAGCCCGTATTAACGCAATCAGTGTTTATATCGCGATTTCATTGCTGCAAAAATTCCTTGTATAATAATTTTGAACGGTCGTGCTATTTTTGGCATTGCACAAATATTATTCGCACAGGAAAAGGGGATTTTATGACGCAACTGAAATGGTATTTCGATGATTTCAATCCAGGTCAGGTAATCGATGCCGGTGCCATTACCGTCACTGAAGAAGAAATCATCAAATTTGCCCGGCAATACGATCCGCAGCCGTTTCATGTCGATCAGACGGCGGCAGCGGATTCGATTTATGGCGGCCTGATTGCCAGCGGCTGGCATTCCTGCTGCCTGATAATGCGCTTGATGGTTGATGCTTATCTGAATGCATCATCCTGCATGGGTTCTCCAGGCATGGATGAAGTACGCTGGCTCAAGCCGGTGCGCGGCGGCGATACGCTGACGGCGCGCTGCGTCATCTTGGAGACTCGGCCATCCAGCAGCAAACGGGATCGGGGAGTGGTGGTCGCAAGCTGGGAAGCGAACAACCAGCATGGCGAGCTGGTCACGACAGCCAAGGTACTGGCCATGTTCCGGCGGCGGCCAATTGCCTGATCGCCGCCAGAATAGGGCGCCTTAGCGTTTCGCGTACTGGTTTGCGCCGAACAGGATGTCTCTTGCCTTGTCATCGGTGAGCGGCTTGCGCAGATCCGACAGCACGGCAACGCCGCGCTTGACTGCCGGACGATCGGCAATTTCATCAAACCAGCGCTTGGCATGCGGATAAGCTGCCCAATCGATGCCCTGGCTTTCCCAGGAACGAAGCCAGGGAAAAGTCGCTATGTCGGCGATGGTGTAATCGTCGCCTCCCAGATACGCCGACTGCGACAGGCGCTTGTCGATCACCTGATACAGACGCCTGGCTTCATTGGTATAGCGATTGATCGCATACTCGATTTTCTCTGGTGCATAGATGCGAAAGTGGTGGGCCTGGCCCAGCATCGGGCCAACACCACCCATCTGGAACATCAGCCATTGCAAGGTGGTGAATTTGTCGCGGTCGTTGTCGCCGAGAAATTTGCCGACTTTGCTGGCGAGATACACCAGGATTGCACCGGATTCGAACAAAGACATCGGCGTACCATCGGGGCCGTCTTCATCGACGATTGCCGGAATCTTGTTGTTGGGCGAAATGGCGAGAAATTCCTGCTTGAACTGGTCGCCGGCGCCGATGTCGATGTGGTGAATGCGGTAGGGCAGGCCGCATTCTTCCAGCATGATATGCACCTTGTGGCCATTCGGCGTGGCGGCGGAATATACATCGATCATTTGATCCTCCGTGAGATTGCTTTTGAAAGATAAAAGTTTAACTGCGTGCGACCGGCAGGGCCGCTGCATCCGGTAGGCTTGATGCATGCTTGGCCAGTTCCAGCTTGGCGATGGCATTGCGGTGCACTTCATCGGGACCATCGGCCAAGCGTAGAGCGCGGTTCCAAGCCCACATGTAGGCCAGCGGAAAATCGTCCGAGATGCCACCGCCGCCGTAGGCCTGGATGGCCCAGTCGAGTACTTGCTGGGTGGTGTTCGGCGCCAGTACCTTGATCATCGCGATTTCGGCCTGCGCTTGCTTGTTGCCGACGGTATCCATCATGTAGGCGGCTTTCAAGGTCAACAGGCGCGTGGTATCGATGCGGATGCGCGCTTCGGCAATCCGTTCGCGCCAGACGCCTTGCTCGGAAATTTTCTTGCCGAATGCCACCCGCTGGTTCAGGCGCTGGCACATGAATTCCAGCGCGCGTTCGGCCACGCCGACGGCGCGCATGCAATGATGGATGCGGCCCGGTCCGAGCCGGCCCTGGGCAATCTCAAAACCGCGGCCTTCGCCCAGCAGCATGCTGCTGGCCGGCACGCGCACATTCTCGAACAGAATTTCGCAGTGACCATGCGGCGCATCGTCATACCCGAATACCGACAGCGCCCGCTGGACGGTGATGCCCGGGGTGCCGGCTGGCACCAGGATCATCGATTGTTGCGCATGGCGGGCAGCAGCGGGATCAGTCTTGCCCATCAGGATATAGATTTTGCAGCGCGGGTCGCCGGCGCCGGAAATCCACCATTTGGCACCGTTAATGACATAGTCATTGCCGTCGCGCTCGATGCGGGTTTGAATATTGGTCGCATCCGACGAGGCTACACCGGGTTCTGTCATCGCAAAGGCGGAACGAATTTCGCCGCGCAGCAAGGGTTCGAGCCATTGTTTTTTTTGCGCTTCGTTGCCGTAACGCTCGATGGTTTCCATGTTGCCGGTATCGGGCGCCGAGCAGTTGAAAACTTCCGGCGCCCAGCTGACACGCCCCATGATCTCGCACAGTGGTGCATAGTCGAGATTCGATAATCCTTGCGGCGCGCGTGGTGATTGCGGCAAGAACAGGTTCCATAATCCTTCTGCGCGGGCCTTGGCTTTCAAATCTTCGATCAGCACAGTAGGTATCCAGCGGTTGCCCTGTTCCTGGCCGTTGCGGTCGATTTCCTGCTTGTAGGCTTTTTCATTCGGGTACACATGCTGGTCCATGAATGCCAGGAGTTTTTCCTGCAAGGCTTTGCAGCGGTCTGAGTACTCAAATTCCATGATGTATCCTTTTTTATGCGTATCTAAAAATGCCAATGCCGGGTTGCGTCGCCTTGTCGTAGAGCGCTACGCGCAATTTGCCCGACCTTATTGATTGTGGCCGGCTGCATAGCGCCAACCCATTTCCGCCATGGGCCGCGCAGCCTGGCCATTTTTCAATGCCTGTTCGCTGGCGGCGGTGCCATCCACATAGCGCTTCATGATGCCTTGCAAGATGCCGGCCATGCGAAACATGTTATAGGCCAGGTAGAAATTGAAATCCTCGGGGCGGATGGTCTTGCCGGTGCGTTCACAATACTTTGCAATGTATTCGGCTTCGCCGGGAATGCCAAGCGCCTGCAGGTCGAGCCCGGCAATGCCGCGGAACTGTCCGGGAGCGATATGCCAGCTCATGCAATGGTAGGAAAAATCCGCCAGCGGATGTCCCAGCGTCGACAGTTCCCAATCCAGCAGCGCCAGGATGCGCGGCTCTGTCGGATGGAAGATCATGTTGTCGAGCCGATAGTCGCCATGCACGATACTGGTGTCGTCGCCAGGGGGAATATGCTGTGGCAGCCACTCAATCAGCCGGTCCATGGCCTCGATCGATTCGGTTTCGGAGGCCTTGTACTGGCGGCTCCAGCGGTCGATCTGGCGCATGAAGTAATTACCCGGCTTACCGTAATCGGCTAACCCGATCGCGGCAAAGTCGATGGTGTGCAGCTGGGCGATCACACGGTTCATTTCATCGTAATGCGCGGCACGTTCGAGCTTGCTCATGCCAGGCATGCTCTGGTCCCATAGCACCCGGCCGTCGATGAATTCCATGATGTAGAAGGCACGGCCGAGCACCGCTTCATCGGTACACAGCGCATATTGTTTTGGCGTTGGAAAACCCGCCTGATTCAGCGCCTGCATTACACGAAACTCGCGCTCGATGGCATGAGCGGACGGCAGTAGTTTGGCTGCCGGCGCCGGCTTGGTGCGCAATACATACTGGGCGCCATCGGCACTCAGCTTGTAGGTCGGGTTGGATTGGCCGCCCTTGAACTGAGCGATGCTGATCTGGCCGGAAAAACCGTCGACATGCTGGCGCATGTAATCCTGCAGCGCACCGATGTCGAATTGCTGCCGCTCCGGGACCGGTTTGGTGCCCATGAATTCTTCGTACATCGTGTCTCCTGTGTGCGGACTTGCCGTCTATCTTAAGGCGAACGCCATGGCAGCGGGTTGGGAAATGCTTGTGCCAGCTCAAAGCCCGCGGAATTTTTTGTACTGGTTCAACAGTGCTTCCATCGTGGTGCCGCGCGCATCGCGCTGCAGCGGCGAGGAGGGATTATGGTTGACGATGCGCACCACCCAGTCGGCCGGATCTGTGCCGACATCCAGCGCATTGATGCAACCTGCCGTTTGCGCCAGATTGCCGAGGAACAGCCGCTGACCGGTCAGCGCATACGACAGGATTGCACGGTTGACGCCGCCATGCAGCACCAGCAAGACGGTATTCCACGACTGGTCGGCACGCAAGCGTTCAAGGCCAGGATAGACCCGGTCCATCAATTCGCCAATGGTCTCGCCACCGAGAAATTGCTTGTGTTCCGGCACCACGCCTTCGAAGGCGCCCAGAAATGCCTCGTGCAAGTCGCTGTCCAGGATCTGTGACAATTTGCCGCCTTTGAGCTCCTGCCATTCCGGCCATTGTTCGAGTTCGATCTGCTGGCTGGTGACTTCCAATACCCGTGCGGCGGTTTCCAGGGTGCGCGGCAAACCGGAAACGATCACCCGATCAAATCGAAGCTCTGCGTCGGCAAAGGCCTGGCCGGCAGCAGCAGCCTGCAGACGGCCCTGTTGATTCAGCGGTACCTGCTCCGGCAGATACGGTTTGCCGGTGCCATCGAAATAGGTGACGCTGCCGTGGCGCATCAGGTACACGCGCCTTCTTTTTACAGCACTCATTTGAACTGCGGCTTTCGTTTTTGCAGAGCGGCCTGGATGCCTTCATGCGCATCGCGATGATACAAGCTTTCGATGAATGCCTGTTTTTCTGCTTCGCAATGCTGATCGAACGCGTCGTCAGGCGCCCGGCTAAGCAACAGCTTGGTGCGTTCGGCCGCGCGTGGCGATGCCTCGGCCAGGCTGTCGGCCCATGCCAGGGCAGCGTCAAGCGCCTGGCCATCGGCCACCAGTTTGTTGATCAGGCCGAGCGCATGCAGCCTGTCAGCCGCAATCGGTTTGCCGTCCAGAAGGATTTCAGAGACTACCTGGCGTGGCAGGGATTGCGCCAGCAGCCAGGCAGCACCGCCTTCAGGTGTCAGGCCGGTCCGGACCCAAGGCATGGCAAATTTTGCAGAGTTGCCCGCAATCAACATGTCGCACGCCAGCGCCAGTGAAAACCCGGCACCGATGATTTCACCTTCCACTGCTGCGATCACCGGTTTGGGACAGCCGCGAATTGCCTCGATCCAGCCATGCAAGTTGTCGAGAAACGCGGCTTGCCCGGATTGATCGCCGGCACGGTACTCGAGCAACTGGTTGAGATTGCTGCCGGCGCAAAAGGATGCGCTAGCGCCGGTCAGCACCACGACGCGTACGGACTCGTCGCGTTCGGCGGTCGACAATACCTCGATTGCGGCAGCACACATGTCGGCATGCAAAGTGTTGTACGCGCCCGGATTGGAAAGCGTTAGGATCAGGGTGGCATCGTGGCGGGAAGCCTGTAGTTCAGCAGACATAATGTGGTCGATTGTTGTCAATAGTTTATCGATTATTTCACATTCGGCATCCAATCGATAAAACCGAAGCAATCGGGCAGCCGCTGTAAAAAACGAAAGATGTTGCAGGCAGCTAAAGAATTACGTCAAATATTATTACATTTCGCTATAGCAAGTGCTTTGTGACATAGAATAATTCTCTAATAAAAAATTATTCAATAGGAGCGCATATGCCAAGGCCGGAAAAGATCCGACTGGGCGAACTTCTGGTGCAGCAAAAGCTGATTTCCGAAGAACAGCTGACATTTTCACTGGGGGAGCAAAAACGCACCGGGCGCAAGCTTGGCCGCGTCTTCATTGAAAACGGCTTTGTCACCGAAGAACAGATTTCCGGCGCGCTCGCCAGGCAACTGAATATCCCGTACGTCAACCTGAAGTTCTTCAACATTAATGCCGAGCTGATGCGCATGTTGCCGGAGACGCAGGCACGGCGTTTTCGGGCTATGGTCCTGGAAGAAAAGGGTGGTTCGCTGGTGATCGGCATGGCCGACCCGACCGACCTGTTTGCCTATGACGAGATTGCGCGCATCGTCAAACGCAATATCTCGCTGGCAGTGGTCAATGAAAGCGAGTTGCTGGCAACGGTCGACCGCATCTATCGTCGCACCGGCGAAATCACCGGATTTGCCCGCGAACTGGAACAGGATCTGGGTGATGCGGTGGTCGACTTCGGCGGCCTGGGTGGTGCCGCAGGTCTGGAGGAAGCGCCAGTCGTCAAGCTGTTGCAATCGATTTTCGATGATGCTA
The DNA here is from genome assembly GCA_036675285.1 of Paucimonas sp. Taxonomy (GTDB): domain Bacteria; phylum Pseudomonadota; class Gammaproteobacteria; order Burkholderiales; family Burkholderiaceae_D; genus Paucimonas. Next base: position 7,129 of record JAKFFK010000193.1, read on the forward strand.
CCCAGGTACGCGCATCGGACATCCATATCGAACCGCAAGAAAAACGACTGGTGATCCGTTTCCGGATCGATGGCGTTTTGCATCAGCAAACCGAAACCGATATCAAGATTGCACCGTCGCTGGCGCTGCGTCTGAAGCTGATGTCGGACCTGGATATTTCAGAAAAACGTCTGCCGCAGGACGGTCGTTTCGGGATCAAGGTCAAGCAGCAGCAGATCGACGTGCGGATTTCCACCATGCCCACGCAATACGGCGAATCAGTGGTGATGCGCTTGCTGAACCAGGGCAGCAGATCCTTGAAGCTCGATTCGATCGGCATGCCGCCGGCGATGGTGAAAAAATTCCGTTCGATCGTCGAACGCCCCAACGGGCTGGTGCTAGTCACAGGACCTACCGGCAGCGGCAAGACCACCACGCTGTATGGCGCGCTGTCCGAACTCAACACCACTGAAAGAAAGCTGATCACGGTGGAAGATCCGGTCGAATACCGGCTGCCGGGCATCAACCAGGTGCAGGTCAACGACAAGATCGAGCTGACTTTTGCCCGCGTATTGCGCGCCGCGCTGCGCCAGGACCCGGATGTGGTGCTGGTGGGCGAGATGCGCGACCAGGAAACCGCCCAGATCGGCATGCGCGCAGCGCTCACCGGCCACCTGGTGCTGTCGACCTTGCATACCAACGACGCGGTCAGCACGCCGGTGCGCCTGCTCGACATGGGCGTGCCGCGCTACATGGTCGCGACATCCCTGCAGTGCGTGCTGGCGCAGCGGCTGGTGCGGGTGATTTGCGAAAGCTGCGCCGAGCCCTATCAGTTGACGCCGACCGAGCAGGAATGGCTGAAAGCCGAACTCGGCGATGCGGTCGGATCGCATCAGTTTGTCCATGGGCGCGGCTGCCCGCATTGCAATGGTACCGGCTACCGGGGACGCACCGGCGTATATGAGTTGCTTGAGATGACCGAAGCGGTGGCCGATGCCGCCAACAACAGCGATCCGGCGCATTTCATGAAAGTCGCCCAGGCGCAAATGGCTGGCCATACGCTGCGCCGTCATGCTGTGGCACTGGCGGTTGCGGGTAGGTCAACAGTGGCTGAAGCGATGCGCATCAGTAATCAGTTTGATGATTAATTCGGAGAGCTGAGGTGCCATTTTTTGCCTACAAAGCCCGCAACGCGCGCGGCGAACTGATGCAAGGCGTATTGGAGAGTGTCGACAGCAATGCAGTCGCAGACCAACTGTTCAATACAGGCATCACGCCGATCGAGATTGTTGCTACCAGCAAGCCCGTTACCAATGATGAGGGGGGCTGGTGGACGCGACTGTTGGAAGAAAATGTGCGTTCGATTGACGTGCAACTGTTCAGCCGTCAGTTGTATACGTTATTGAAAGCTGGCGTGCCAATCATGCGCGGACTGGCTGGTTTGCAGGAGTCCGCGATCAATAAATCGTTTGCGCGAATCTTGAAAGACATTCGCGAATCGCTTGATGGCGGGCGCGAATTGTCGGCTGCGATGCGCCGACATCCTAAGGTATTTTCATTGTTTTACATCAATATGGTACGCGTCGGCGAAACCACGGGTCGTCTTGAAGACGTTTTCCTGCGCCTGTTTGACCATCTCGAATTCGAACGGGAAATGCGCTCGCGCGTCAAGTCGGCGTTGCGCTATCCGACATTTGTCATCATTGCGATGGTGGTGGCGATGGCGATCATCAATCTGTTTGTGATTCCCGCTTTTGCCAAGGTTTTTGCCGGTTTCAATTCCGAATTGCCCTTGATGACGAAAATTTTGATGGGAACATCCGATTTTTCCGTTCGTTACTGGCCAATGATTCTGATAGCGATGGGGGGTGCCGTGATCGGTTTCAGGTTCTGGATTGGCACAACTAACGGTCGCTATCGCTGGGACAGGATGAAATTGCGTTTTCCAATTGTCGGAAAAATACTGCTGAAAGGCACATTGGCACGTTTCGCCCGCAGTTTTTCACTGGCCAGCAAGAGCGGGGTGCCGATCGTGCAGGGGCTGAATGTGGTGGCGCAGACCGTCGACAATACCTATATCGCCAGCCGGATCGACCAGATGCGTGATGGCGTCGAACGTGGCGAAAGCATTCTGCGCACAGCGACTACCGCTGGCGTCTTCACGCCCATTGTTTTGCAAATGGTCGCAGTAGGCGAGGAAACCGGCGCCCTGGATGATTTAATGGATGAGATAGCGCAGATGTATGAGCGTGAAGTCGATTATGAATTGAAGACGCTTTCGGCTCAGATCGAGCCGATCCTGATCGTCGGTTTGGGCATTCTCGTACTGATCCTGGCCCTCGGCGTATTCTTGCCGATCTGGGACCTGGGTAATGCCGCCATGAAGAAATAAACGGCACCAGATGAAAAGCGGTAAAGGATTTTCAAGGCTGGAATTGATGGTGGTGGTGATCGTGATCGGCATCATTGCCACGATTCTGCTCGATCGGCTTTTCTATTATCAGGAACTGGCTGAAAAAGCGCATGTGGAATACACGATCAGTCGCATTAAGAGCGGCTTGCGTTTGCGCATGGCCAAACTGCTGATCGCTGGGCGCGCGCAGGAATACGTGTCATTGGCAAAGCAAGATCCGATGGAGTGGATCGAACCCAGGCCAGCCAATTATCTCGGTCGACTGTCCGACATCACAGACAAGCATCTTCTGCCCGGGAATTGGTATTTTGACGATCGTGCTAGTGAACTGATTTACGTTGTGAGGAAAGGCGAGCATTTTCAGGCGGATAAGGCTGGCCGGAAGCAGGTGCGCCTGCATCTGGTTTTATTGCGAAATCGATCGGCAGAAGGCCGCGACAGTCGCACCATCGATCCTACTGACAGTGTTGGACTTGAACTGCTTGAACCCTACCAATGGTTTTAGACATTTTACGATCATATGGACAAATAATAATGCCATTTTCCCTTGGGGAGCAGGTGTTGCGTGGGTGGCCTAAATTGCTGGGTTTTTCTTGAAAAGAAATTTTTTCGCAGTAAGATATAGATACATCGCAAGATTGCCTTAAATCACTTCAAAAAATAGAAAGAATACGAAACATGCGCAAAGCTCAGACGGGTTTTACTTTAATTGAACTGGTCATCGTGATCACGATCATCGGTATTCTTGCAGCTTTCGCATTGCCAAAATTTGCAGCTTTGCAAGCTGATGCACGCTTGGCAAAAATGAATGGCGCCATGGGTTCGGTCAAAGCCGCAGCAGCTATGGCGCACGCCACTTTGATCACACGTGGTTTTAATGCCAACTTCACGGGCACTCCGGCACCGGCCATCGTAATCGAAGGTACCACGGTGGTTTATGCCAATGGTTATCCGAATGCCGCGACGATCGTGCCATTGGCCGGATTGAGCAGTGATTACGTCACGACCGGCCTGGTTGCGCCAAGAATCGCCGCGCCAGATAGCAGCCATCTCAGTGGGGCAAATGACTGCACGATTTCTTACACCCCAGCAGCAGCAATCAATACCCAGCCGACTTATACCGTGAATGCAACGCTGGCAAATTGCACGTAACATTGTTTAAAGAAAACTTTTAAAGCAATCTGCTATATTCAATTCATACGCAATATTGCATTTGGTTAATGTAATAACTTAATATCAAAGGAAAAATCGTGCGCTCCATTCAAAAACAACAATCCGGTTTTACCCTGATCGAATTGGTCATGGTAATTGTCATTCTGGGCATTCTGGCGGCAACTGCCTTGCCGAAATTCGTCGACCTGAAGAGCGACGCTGTGGACGCAGCGCGTGCCGGCGTGCAAGGCGCGCTGAATAGCGCCAACCAGGTCAATTACGCTTCCCGAAGCGCAAATGCGACCAAAGGCGCGGCAGTCGACGACTGCTCCGATGGCGCGGCGCTACTGGTAGGCGGCTTGCCAACCAAATATACAATTACACCGCTGGTGATTGCGGCAGGCACGACTGCAACATGTACGCTGAACGACGCCAATGTGACACCGTCTGCGACGGCGACATTCAGCCTGACCGGTATTCTCTAATTCTTGCATTTTAAAATGTGGGTGGGAAACGGACATCTGCGGATGTCCGTTTTTACATGGTGGCTTAAAAAATCCAGGTCATTGCAATGGCAGCTGTCCCGTTCATGCGATCGCTCCATCTCAGAAAAGCCGCAGGCTTTACGCTGGTGGAGCTGGTCGCAACCATCATCATTATCGGCATTCTCGCCGTGGCGGCGCTGCCGCGCCTGATGGAACGATCCACATTTGACAGTCGCGGATTTTCCGACCAGCTTTCAGCGATGCTGCGTTATGGCCAAAAATATGCGATTGCGCAGCGCCGAAATGTCTATGTGCGCTTGAATGGATCCAGCATTGCGTTGTGCCTGGATACTGCGTGCACTGCGGCCAATCGCATTGCCACACCGGCCGGCGCCAATAGCGGTAAGGCTGCGACGCTGGCGGCATGTAATAACAGCACCACGTGGTTCTGCGAAGCGGCGCCTGGCGGCATTGCATACAGTTCGCCAGTGGCATTGTTTTTCTACAGTGGACTGGGCAAACCCTATCGCACTGGCGATATTCCGCCAAATTCTACTTTTGTCACACTGATTGTTTCAATCACCGGAGATGGCACAACCCGCACTGTGACGCTCGAACGGGATACCGGCTATGTCCATTAGATCCTTAGGCATTCACCGTTTTCATCAGGCCGGCGTAACGCTGGTTGAACTGGTCATGTTCATTGTGATCGTCAGCGTCGGGATTGTCGGTATTTTGTCGGTAATGGATACAGTTACCAGGAGCAGTGCCGATCCGATGGTTCGCAAGCAAGCCTATGCCATTGCTGAATCGATGTTGGAAGAGATTGGATTAAAGGATTTCGTCAATCCTGCCGATGGTTTCACCGGCGCCAGTACGCAAGCCAACCGCCCGCTGTTTGACGATATTGACGATTATCAGAGCTTTGCCACTACCGGCATTTTCCCGATCGATGGTGCTACCGCGATTCCAGGATTGGCCAATTACAGCGTTGCTGTCACTGTTGCCGACAATGCCGGACTGGGTGGAATTGCTGCTGCGCACGCCCGATTGATTACTGTCACAGTCACCGGGCCTGGCAATACGATTGCTGTCCTGGACGGATACCGTGCATATTATGATGCGCCTTAATAAAGTGCCGAAAGCGTATACACGATACCGACAGGGATTTACCTTGATCGAGGCGGTGATGGTCATTGCCATTACCGGCGCCATTGCGGCCATGGTAGCTGTATTTATCCGCGCTCCGGTGGAAGGCTATCTGGATTCTTCGCGCCGGGCTGATTTGACCGACACTGCGGATACGACCATACGCCGCATCTCGCGCGACCTGCATCTGGCGCTGCCAAACAGCGTGAGGATAGCAGGTCCGACCTGCATCGAATTCCTGCCCACCAGTACCGGTGGACGTTACCGTGCTGAACAGAACTGCAGCGCTGCTACCTGCACTGGGAATAAGCTTGATTTCGCAATGCCGGACAATCAATTTGATTTTTTGGGAGGCTTGAATCCGCTTCCTGTGGCAGGCGATCGGGTGGTGGTGTACAACCTCGGCATACCGGATGCCAATGCCTACAATAGCGACAATACGGCAACCATCCAGGCGGTGGGAGCGAGCGGTATTACCCTGACTGCAGCGAAGAGGTTCCCATTCGAATCGCCTGGTAACCGCTTCTATGTGATTCCAAATGCCGACCGGGTTGCCTCGTATGTGTGCATCGGTATCGGCACCGATGCAGCAGGTAACGGGACTGGCATATTGTTTCGTGATTCGAACTATGCGCCCAATGCCACCACACCCGCGGCTTGTCCGGCAATTGCGGCAGGAGCGCCGATACTGGCGCGCAATCTCTCTCATTGCAACTTTACTTATGCGCCGGGCGTCACCGCGCGCAGTGGTCTGGTTTCCATGCAAATTGCAGTAACCAAGAATAATGAAACCATCAGTTTGTATCATGATGTCCATGTCAATAATGCGCCCTGAAAAAAAGCAGATGATCTTGCCCGCTGCTTTTGTTGCGCAGCAGGGCTTTGCGCTGGCCTCGGCAATTTTTTTGCTGGTGGTGCTGGCCTCGCTGGGCGCCTTCATGCTGAATTTTTCGACTGTCCAGCACGCAACTTCAGGACAGGATCTGAACGGCACCAAGGCCTATCAGGCAGCCAAGGCCGGGATTGAATGGGGTACTTATCAAGTCTTGCAGAATGCGACATTTGCGTGCGACGGCAGCACGACGACACTTCCGGCATTGGGCGGATCGCTGGCCGGTTTTGCCGTCAATGTGCAATGCACGTCCACGCAAGCGACCGAGGGCATGGTGGCAAACAATGTGACGTTTTACCGGTTAACCTCGACAGCCTCCATTGGCGGCACCAATGGCAATCCGAATTATGTGGAACGGCAATTACAGGCGCTGGTGGAGAAATGACATATTCTCCATATGACATCCGACTGTATGGCAGCGTCCTTGCGCGATTGTCGAGTGTACTGTTTTGCATACTGATCTGCATGTCATCCTCCTTTGCTGCCATCACTTTTGTCGGCATCAACTCACCCGCACCGGTTAGCAGCGCCATCAATTCACTCAGTTTCAATGCGCCCGCAGCCACGGTAGCCAATGATGTGCTGTTGGTGCAAATTTCGGTCCGTGGTGGTTCCGGTGTCTCGGCGCCGGTGCCGCCAGCCGGCTGGAATATTGCGGCAGCACGGATCGATAACGGCACCAATCTAATGCAAATTATCTATTACCGTGTCCGGACCGCGGCGGATATCACGCCTTATACCTGGACTTTTAATCCGCCCAATCGTGCAATGGGAGCCTTGATTGTTTATCGTGGCGTAGATACGGCCGCACCTGTCAATGCATCAGGTGGCCAGGATAATGCGGCGTCCACTTCCGTTACTGCACCTGCCATTACGACGACGGTTGCGGGGGCTCGCATCGTCGGGTTCTTTGCCACCTCCAATGGGGGTGCCTCCATCCTCCCTCCTGCTGGCATGACTGGCAGGCACGCCATGCAAACAGGTGCCGGTCCGAACGGGGTGGCAGTCTCTACCAGCGATGTTGCCCAGGCTGCGGCCGGCAGTACTGGTCCTAAGGTTGCAAACAGTGTTGCAACCTCTGCTGCTAATATCGGCCAACTGGTTGCCTTGAGGCCAGCCTTGACTATGGTCACTCCAGGCAGGTTCAATGTTTTCGAATCTTCGACGGCTGCGGGTTCAATCGATGGGGTGATCCAAACCAAGCTTGCCGGCACCGCCTTTGTGTTGGATATCGTGGCGCTAAATACAGCCAAGACCGCCATCTTGACGACGTTCACCGGTGCCGTGAAAGTCGAGTTGCTCGACGCCTCGGCAAGTTCGGGTGTAGTGGACGGCAATAATTGCGATGCGAGCTGGAGCACATTTCAGACTCTGGTTACCAATCCGATTTTTGCGCTTGCTGACAACGGTCGCAAAACTGCATCCTTTCAGGTCAACGATGCCCGGCGAGAAGTGAGGGTGCGTGTCAGCTATCCGGCGACTGGTACGGCAACGGCGATCGGCTGTTCTACCGATAATTTTGCGATCCGACCGACCGGTTTTACCAGCGTTACTTCTAACATGACCAATACCGGTACGACGGGTACACCAAGAGCGACGGCAGGAACCGGTAATTTTACGCTTACTGCCATGACTGGCCTTGCGCATTACGATGGCACACCGAAGCTCGACAATACGAGGCTGCAGGCGCATGCAGGCGCAATTCAAAACGGCACTCTGGATGGCGATTTTTCTATGGCCGTTGGTGGCGCCGCGACCGGTACTGCCTTTACCTACAGCGAAATAGGTAATTTTCGCTTGCTTGGCTCCGTCCCGGTTGCAGGCGATACGACGGCACGCGGCGTATATGACGATAATTTCGCGGAAGTCGATCAGGAAAAGGGCGAGTGCACTGACGATTATTCGAATACTCTATCCGCAGGCAAGTATGGCTGTAGTTTTGGTATCGTAGCCAACACTAGTTATTTCGGGCGCTTTTATCCGGCCGGCTTCGTTTTAAGTTCACCTGTTTTCAGAAATCGTAACGACATCAGCGGCTGCGACAACCAGACTACAGGCACGATCACCGCTTCTAGCAATGCATTAAGCGTCGGTTCGGCAAATGGGTTTCTAGCAGGCGACACGATAATCGTGCGTGGTGCAGGGGCGGGTAGCCAGGATTTGATAGCTGTCATCACGGGATTGGCTGGAACTGTCTTGACATTGAATGTCTCTGCAGCCACGGATGTCATGGATGCCACGGTCTACAAATTTGCTTTTTCATACCAAAACGAGCCGATGGAGCTGGGCTTTACCATTACTGCAATCAATGGAATCGGCACGACAACGCGTAACTATACCGGCACTGCCTGGGCCGCTGGAACCGTCGCGCTTCATGCTGAAAACAATCATGACGGTATCGACCTGAAGGCCAGACTTGCAACCAACGTTTTTACCAATTGGAATCAGGGTTTATATGCATTGAGCACCGCAAATGCTCAATTCTCTCGCAGTACGGTACCGGACGGTCCTTTCACCAGCCTGCAAATTGGTGTCAGTGTTGTCGATCCCGATGGCGCGTTGCTGCAAGATAGGAACATGAATCCGATCACAGCTACGGATTGCGTTGCACTTTCGAACTGCACAGCTGTGGGGGTGGGCAATACCCGGATGTTCTTTGGCAGACTCAAGCTTGCCAATGCCCATGGATCCGATCGACTGGATTTGCCGGTGCCGGTACAGGCGCAGTATTGGAATGGCGCCATTTTTGCCGTCAATACGCTTGACAGCTGTACTACGCTTGCTGCCAGCAATGTGCTGCTTGATAAAGATCCTCTGGTCTGCACCAGCACGGTCAGCGCCAATGCCAGTTTGTTCAACGGCAGCGGACAACTCATGCTGACCAAGCCGAATACAAAATGCCGGGTTGATCTGACAGTCAATCTGGATCCTGCGGCGGAGGCCAAAACCTACCTGCAAGGGAATTGGGCTGGAGCGACTTACAGTAGCAACCCGACCGCACGCGCAACCTTTGGCATCTATAAGCGTGGCCCGGTGATTTATATGCGCGAAATGTATTAATTGGCAGCGGCATCGGGAATGCGCCCCACCCCAAAAATATTCCTGCAACAAGTGTGAACTATTGTGGAAAACCGATTGACAACAATAGCTTATTAACTTAACTTCAAGCAACTTCTCATTAAACTAGCGGCATGGGCTTTTTTTCAAAAAACAATAAAATTGCGGGATGGATGTCCACCAGTTTTCAGAGTGATGGCATCTGTGTCGTCCATGTCGCACGCCATTCCTCTGCCCTGCCTACAGTTGAGTTGCTCGAATTTTTTTCGTTCGCTGAACCACTGGCAGTGGCGTCGCTTGAAAAGATGGCGAAAGCTATCCATGCTGACCGTTATCAATGTACAACGCTGCTGTCGCTTGGCGATTATCAGATTCTTTCGGTTGATGCGCCGACTGTGCCGCCAGAAGAATTAAAGGCGGCGATCCGCTGGCGTTTGAAAGATATGCTGGATTACCATATTGACGATGCAACGGTCGATGTCATGGATATTCCGGTCGATAAAAACGCGCCAGTGCGGACTCGTTCCATGTTTGCCGTGGCTGCCCGTAACCAGCTTATTCAGCAGCGTCAGCTACTGTTTGCGCAAGCCAAGGCGCCACTTTCGGTGATTGATGTGCCGGAAATGGCGCAACGAAATATTGCGCAGTTAATAGAGCCTGAAGGACGCGGCCTAGCCTTGCTTTCATTCGGTGCCGAAGGCGGATTACTAACAGTCACCTATTCGGGCGAGCTGTATCTGTCGCGACATATCGACATCGCGCTTGCCCAGTTGGAGCAGGCCGATGAAGTGCAACGCACTGAATCCTATGACAGGATCACGCTGGAGCTGCAACGTTCGCTAGATCATTTTGATCGGCAATATCACTTCATTACGCTATCCAAATTGGTACTGGGGCCGATGGGAGAGGCTGGTGCAGGATTGCTGCAATATCTCGCTGCCAATTTATATCTGCCGGTTGATACATTGAATCTGGAAGCCATCCTGGACATGTCAAAAGTACCGGATTTGAGGCAGGTCACTTTGCAGCAGCGCTTTTTCCTGACCATTGGTGCGGCTTTGCGGCATGAGGAGAAGTCGCTGTGAGCCAGCAAATCAATCTTTACAATCCGATTTATAAACAGCAGAAAAAATATCTTTCTGCTGTCACGATGGGACAGGCACTGGGGTTGATATTGCTGGGTTCTTTGGTGTTGACGGGTTATGCAGCATATCGGTCAAACCGGATACAGGCAGAGGCAGCTGTGCTGGCGACCCAGTTGACCGAGGTGCAGAATTTGCAGAGCAGGATCGCTGTGGAATACCCACCTCGTCGCAAGAGCACCTCCCTGGAAGCCGAGGTGCGACAAACCGAAGCGGACCTGCAATCTCTACAAGGCGTTGCCAATATCTTGGAGCAGGGTGATCTGGGCAATACAAAAGGGTATGCCCGCTATTTGCAGGCTTTTGCGCGTCAGATCATAGATGGCGTATGGCTGACCGGTTTGAGCATTCATGGCGCAGGAGCGGAAATTGAATTAAAAGGCAGGGCAGTCAATCCAGAGCTGATTCCTGCGTATATTGGCCGGCTGAAGGGAGAGCCGGTATTACAAGGAAAATCGTTTTCCCGGCTTGAGATGCAAGCACCGCAGATAGCCATTGCTGGTAAAAATGATAATGCAGAACAAATAATGGCTGCGGTAAATTATATTGAATTTAGTTTGCAATCGACAGGCTTGTCTGGATTGTCCCAGAGCACCGGAGAGAGCCGCAAATGAAACAGCAGTACCAGCGCCTCATTCAGCGAATTGACGCATTGAGTTTGCGCGAGCGGACCATTACATTTGCCACGGCGGCAATTGCCATGATTTTTTTGGTGAATACATTTTTGATTGATCCGCAATTTGCCAGACAAAAAAATCTGGCAGATCAGATCCGGCAGGATCGGGCAAAAATTGCAGAGATCCAGATGGCCATTCAGCAAAAAATCAATGCACACTCGCTTGATCCGGATGCTGATAATTTATTGCAATTGCAAAGGCTAAAACAGCAATTCAATCAGACCCAAAATGGTTTGATGGACATGCAAAAAGGTTTAATCTCTCCGGATAAGATGGCTGGGGTTGTAGAAGATATTTTGCAGCGTAATGATCGCTTACGGTTGATTTCATTAAAGACCCTGCCAGTTACCAGTCTGAGCGGCGCTGCGCAGCAGGAGTCTGCAACAGCCGGCGCTCAAGTGAACGCTTCCCCGGAAACTATAAACGCCAAGAATGTGCCCCGGGCTGCTGGTGCGATTTACCAGCACGGCATTGAAATTACTGTGCAGGGAAGTTATCCCGACATGATGCGTTACATGGCTGAACTTGAGGCAATGCCATGGCAGCTATTCTGGAGCAAGGCAAAGCTGAATGTGGACGAGTATCCGAAAGCGACATTGACCTTGAACCTATTTACGCTGAGCTTGGATGAAAAATGGCTGAATCTGTAAACAAAACAGCCAGACAATTACTTCAGTATTGCGGATTCTTGCTATTGGCAAGTAGCTTCGCAGTGGTGGCAACGGCGGACAACCTGCCGGACCCTACACGTCCTCCGGCATCGCTTGCTAAGGGCGGTATAGCCGTGATCAGTTCAGGGCCGATACTGCAATCGGTTTTGATTGCTTCGGGACGCAGGGTTGCGGTGATCAGCGGGCAAACCATGCAAGTCGGTGACAATCTTGGGGAGCTGCGTTTGACAAAAATCACGGAGACAGAAGTCGTTTTGAGCAACGGCAAGGATGCACAGACTTTGAAGCTTTTCCCGGGAATCGAAAAGTGGCGGAGTGCTGGCCGAGCGGCTGTCAAAGCCAATAACCGTCCGCAATGAATAGACTGAAAATATGAAAAAAATAATATTAAGCATCTTGATTGCGAGTCTGCTCGGGTGTGGTTCCACCATTCCCAAGCGCGAGACTTATGATGCAATCAATGCAGAGATGAGCAAGGCTGCCGCAGAGAGCAAGGTCCGGCCGGCGAAGGCTGATGCCGTTTCTGCCGCATTGCTGCCACCGCTGAATATCGAGATGCCCAGGGCAAAGCAGCCGCTTGAAGAGCGCTTCAGTTTGGCTTTCAGTGCGGTGCCGGCGCAGCAATTTTTCATGTCGCTGGTAACTGGCACACGCTACAGCATGCTGGTACATCCGGACGTGGCCGGAACAATTTCGGCCAACTTGAAGGATGTGACGCTGTTTGAAGCGCTGGATGCGGTGCGCGAACAATATGGTTATGACTACCGGGTCGAGGGGACCCGGATTTATGTCAAGCCGTTGAGCATGCAGACACGGGTGTTTCAGGTCAATTACCTGACAGGCAGCCGGAAAGGCACGTCGGAAATTCGCGTAACCTCCGGTGCAATTTCCGATACGCCCACAAGCGGCGGCGCAGCCGGTACCAGTACCACGACCACACCAGGCGGCACTTCGCGCGCACAGGAAAGCAGCAAGATCAGCACTTCGTCATCGAGCGATTTCTGGGGTGAATTGAAGTCGTCGCTGGAAGCGATAGTCGGCAACAACAAGGATGGACGCAGCGTGGTCATCAGCCCGCAATCAGGCGTGGTGGTCGTGCGCGCGATGTGGAATGAGTTGCGCGACGTCGACGCTTATTTGAAGGCGACCCAGCTATCGGTGGGGCGGCAAGTGATTCTGGAAGCGAAGATACTGGAAGTGCAATTGGATAGCGGCTACCAAACCGGAATCAACTGGTCAGCCTTCAGAGGAAGCAACCATAGCAACAGGGGGTCAGTCGGCATGATTTCCCCCAATACGGTGCTGCAAACCGGCGGGTCGCTGGCAACTGGCGTGAGCTCGGTTGATCCGTCAACCAATACCTTTACCGGTGGCCAGTTTGGATCAACCACGGTTGGACAAAACATTTTCACAAGTGCGGCAACGGCA
>JAKFFK010000156.1:0-3593 GCA_036675285.1 Paucimonas sp.
TAATAGGTTTGTATGCTCAGCTCGCTGCCATCCTGAAGCCGGCTCCGCCATCGTCCAAGAAGATTGCCGCCATCAAATCTGCGCCGATCGAAGACCGGCTGCTCGCTGGAACCCTGGTACAGATCGCCTTGCACGACAAGATTTTGTTCACCTACGCCGTGGTCAAACCGGAAGCCGGCCTGCGCCAGCCGGCCTGCATCTTGTAACCGGGTCAAGCCGGTGCTGACGCTGGCATCATGTTCCAAGGCCTTGCCGTAGATGCGATAGCTTGCCCCGTCTGCCAATTTTCCACCATGACGAAAGGCGCCGCCCTTTTCTTCACTACCCAGATGCGCACTCGCCAGATTGCCGCCGGTGTCGGCGCTATCGCGGGTAATGACATTAATGATGCCATTGACCGCATTGGCGCCCCACAATGTCGCACCCGATCCGCTGATCACTTCGATGCGCTCGATATCCTCCATCAATGTATCTTGCGCATCCCAGAAAACACCGGAAAACAAAGGCGTGTACACACTGCGTCCATCAATTAACACCAATAGTTTGTTTGCAGTCGTACTGTTGAAGCCGCGCGCGCTGATCGCGTATTGATTGAAGGCAGTGCGTGCCACCTGCAGATTCGGGGCCAGGCGCAATGCTGCCGCGATGCTGGTAGCGCCTGAGCGCCGAATATCCTGTTGTGTAATGACAAAGATAGCGGATGCTGCAGTCTGAAGTTTTTGCGGACGTCTGGCGACTGAAGTAATCTCGATATCGGCTAGTTCTTCCAGGCTCAATTCCTGCAGTCTTTCAGGCCTGATGGCCGGTTCGCTCGCTCCATGCACGGGTGAACCCGACAGCCACAACAGCAGCATGCCGGACATCGTTTTTCTGAAATACCGTGCACCACTGCTAGTGCCTTGTCGCCTTGCATGAACCCCTTTATTTTGCATAGATTGCCTTCCAGAGGCCTTGGCTGTTTCCTAGTGGGTCACTTGGCAACTGGTGTAGCAAATAAAAGCGATGGATTTTTGTGCCAGAAAAGGTGCAAACCGCAGCGATAGCGGGACTATCGCGAGGATTTGCAACGCCGTCTGGTGCAAAAAGACGCGCTTTTATGCTGCATCAGTTGCCAAGTGACCCACTAACGGTTATTGATTTTAGTTGCGCCAATGGCGATCCGCAGCACGAACCCGCTTCAGATACATTATTTGCGCCATGAACCTGTAAGGCGACTGGAAAATCGGCTGCATGCTGCACGGTTTGAACAAACTTTATTATGAATTTTGTTTTGCAGTCTGCGTTTAATCAAAAAACGTTGCATTTGATAAAGAAAGGGAGATGCCAGGAGATCAGACCGATCTGGCATTGAAGGGAATACAGAGATTACAAAAAGCAAGGCATGATTCTGCAACAAGCAGATTTTTCGAGCAACAACCATACAAGGCCGTGCTCGAAAAAGCATGGCAAGTAAATTTACTCAGGAACCGTTTGCATATAGCTGATAAATAGCGCCGGCATAGTCATCTGAAATCAACAGATTTCCTTTGGCATCGGCAATGACATCCACGGGACGCCCCCAAAGCGTTCGTGCATCCGGGTCAATTACAAAACCTTCCATCAAGCTGATTTCATTGCCGGCATTGCCGGCCGAGTCAAACGGGAAATAAACAAGCTTATAGCCGGCACGTAAACTGGTACAGTTCCAGCAACCATGCAAGGCAATGGCAGCGCCGTTTCGGTATGGCGCCGGCACTGAAGTGTCATGCAGAAAACTCAGCCCCAGCGGCGCCGAATGCGCCTGGATGCCTTTGCTTGAACGGTCAATGCTGGCGCAATCGAGTTCTTGCTGGTTTTCATTCAAGTCTTGATCTGGCACCAGTTCAAGCAGACTCATGGCTGGATTCGCAATGCTGTTACAGAATGGCCAGCCGTAATGCCCACCATCGCGCACCATGGTAAACGGTTCCGGCGGATTGTCATCAATAAACCTCGGAAGGATTTTCGAATAGTCATTCGAGCCGTCACCATCAAAATCATCCTGGAAGGGATACGGAATTTCATCACGATTATTGACGGCAACCCATAAGGTGCTGGTGCCGGGAATGAAATCCAACCCTTCGGCATTGCGCAAGCCTCTGGCAAACAAACGCTGTCCGCTGCCATCGGCATTGTATTCATAGATCGCGCCGCGCTGTGGATCTAATTGCGTATCTTCCACGCAAACATTACATGACGAAGCAATTGATACATACAACTTGTTATCGGGTGATATTGCAATGTTTTTCAATTCATGGAAATAGGCGCCCTGCAGTTCGTTATTGGATGCATCCGGCAAATTGTCGACCACAATCTCGCGACTGCCACTGCTGGTCTCGCCGCTGGTATAGATTGAACGAGTGATTCGATTCGATTCAGCAATGTAGAGATAGACAGTAGAACCAATGGCATGAAATACCATATCGTGGGGTTTTTGCAGGCCGCTGGCAAATTCAAAAGATTGCGGAATGTCGTCAGCTCGTTCGCGCAGCAAAAATATTTTTCCGGATTCCGGCTGTGACACCAGCACATCGCCATTGGGCGCAAGCGCCATGAATCGCGCCTTGTTTACCCTGGCCCATAAGCGCACGCCAAAACCTGGCGGCACAGTCAATTGACGCGGCGTGTTGAAAGGTTCGGCGTTGAGCGCTGCTGGGACTTCGAGGCCGACTTGAACCGAAGCGGCAAGCGCCATTGGCGGTTGCGCTTGCGTCGGCCCATCGCTGTTGCTGCCAGGTTGAGTTGCTGCAGCTGTTGAAGTACCACCGCCACCACAACCGGCCAGCTGCAATCCCATTACCAGCAGTGCACATTGCCACAAAAGACGTACAGAAAACTTCGAATCATTCACAATCGTTCTCCTGCAAATTTACAAGTTAATGCAAAAAAAGCGCCAGCAAACCTTAGCCAGCCATAGCATGTAAAGATGTAGAAGAAATGAAACTAGAAAAGTTCCTAAAGGTAAAATTGTCTGACAGAGAAACACGCAGTCGCACTGCAATCACCTCAAGTCATTTTAAAACAATGAAGATAATAATTTTTTAGAATAGGCGCATTTTTGTTTGCTGTATCTAATCAGACATGACAAGTGATTGCAGGTTTCGTCAATATTTTTCTAGCTGCCATTATTTTTCCTTGATCCTGAATCAGCGGGCAATCTGAAATTTTTCCAAAATGAATGCTATCGGCACGACACCGATATACGAACGGCGACTAGATTGATCAGCGGCTTACCCTGCAGCGACGCGTCGCCACTGCTGGTTCCGGCGATGATCACACGCAGCCATTGTCAGACCAGCACCGATGCCTGAAAAACTCTCAGGCGCACTCAGGCAAAGGCCGGACGCTTTTTCTGCCAGAAGCGCTGCGCCGGATCCGGCATCGCGCAAACGCCATTTTTGCTGATCGATGCCGCTACAGTCACGGCTGCCGACCAGCGCGCCGGCAGCCGCCCCCATGCTTTGCAGGCACAATCCATTGGCACGGGAAACCACGTAGTAATAATCGTATTCGCCGGCAGGCAAAAAGCGCCACTGATTGGTTTTCAGTTGATTTGGCCCGCTGGCATCCAGAAT
>JAKFFK010000060.1:0-3546 GCA_036675285.1 Paucimonas sp.
ATGGCGGCGATGAAGGAGCACAACATTGCGCATGACAAGGTCAATATCCATGGTGGGGCGTGTGCGCTGGGTCATCCGATCGGCGCATCGGGTGCGCGCATTATCGTGTCGCTGATCGGGGCGCTGAAAAAGACTGGCGGCAAGCGCGGCGTGGCGGCGCTGTGCATCGGCGGCGGCGAAGCTACCGCGATGGCCATCGAACTGGTGTAGGCGCTGCCTGGATGCCATCCCGGCTATCGATGCGGGAATGGCATCCTGGCAGCAAGGCGTTTGTGGTGTTTCTGGCGAAGTGAAAAAACTGCGAGGACCGTATGCCAACCGCTCTTGTCATTGGCGCTTCACGCGGCATCGGCCGCGAATTCGTCCGGCAGTTGTTGCAGGATGGATGGAAAGTATGGGCGACCGCCCGCGACGATGCCAGCCTGGCGTCATTGCAGCATGACGGTGCGCAAGCGCTCAAGCTGGATGTGACGTCGACCGATTCGATCGCCACGCTGGCCTGGCAGCTCGATGGCGAAAAGCTCGATCTGGCGCTGCATGTGGCTGGCGTGTACGGGCCGGATCATGGCGCCGACACCGCGCCGTCGGCAGCCGCATTCGACCAGGTGATGCATGCCAATGTGCTGGGCGCCATGCAACTGATCCCGACGGTTGCGCCGCTGGTGGCAGCGGCGCACGGCAAGTTGGTTTTCATGTCCAGTGGCATGGGCAGCATCGATGGCGCCAGCATGAGCACCGGCTGGATTTATCGCACTTCCAAGGCGGCGCTCAACATGGCGGTCAAAGCGGCGTCCTTCGATTATCGCAACGCCATCTTGACGGTGATGCACCCGGGCTGGGTGCAGACCGACATGGGCGGCGCAAATGCGACGATTTCGGTGCAGCACAGCGTTGCTGACATGCGCCGGGTCATCGACCGGCTGACGCCGCAAGACAGCGGCAGATTTTATAGCCATGACGGCAAGCAGCTGGCCTGGTAGCCGCGTCGATGCACCGCGCTGCCGCAACAACATGAATGCTTCATCGGACCTTAACCTGACCTTAATCGCGGACAAGAGCCAGTACACATGAGCAAGCCAATCGATTTCTATTTTGACTTTTCTTCGCCTTACGGTTATTTCGCCTCGACCCGCATCGAGGCGCTGGCGGCGCAATACGGCCGCAAGGTTGAATGGCACCCGCTGTTGCTGGGCGTGGTGTTCAAGACTACCGGTGCGGCGCCCTTGCCGCTGTTGCCGCTGAAAGGTCCGTATGCGCTGCTCGACTTTGAACGCAGCGCGCGCTTTCACGGCATTGCCTATCACAGGCCTGCCGATTTTCCGCTAGCGACCCAGGCGCCTGCGCGCGCCATGCTGTGGCTGAAAAAACACCATGGCGCGGATCAGGCAGTGGCATTTTGCAAGGCGGTGTATCACGCCTATTTTGTCGATGGACTGAATATCAGCCGGCCCGAGGTGCTGGCGCCGATCGCTGCCGGCATCGGTGTCGACGGCGCCGAACTGGTTGACGGCAGCAACCATGCGCTAATCAAGGAGCAGTTGAAAACCGAGATTGAAGTTGCCATGACGCGCGGCGTATTCGGTTCTCCGTTCATGATGGTCGACGATGAACCGTTCTGGGGTTTCGACCGCTTCGAGCAGATGGAATCATTTTTGAAAAACGGCAAGGTACAGCAAGCGCTGGCGGCACCGTAATGACGCGTTCGATCGATGCCGGCAAGTGCCCCTGCGGCGGCAGCGATTATGCGGCCTGCTGCGGCCGGTTTATCGATCGGCAGCAGCAGGCCCAAAGCGCCGAGGAATTGATGCGCTCGCGCTATACCGCGTACACGCTGGGCGATGAAGCGTATGTGCGGGCCAGCTGGTATCCGCGCACCTTACCGCCGGGGCCGCTGGTGTCGCAAGAGCCGGGCACCAAATGGCTGGGGCTGGAAGTGCGGCGCCATGCCGAATCGGGGAATGAGGCGACGGTGGAATTCGTCGCCCGTTACAAGCTCGGCGGGCGCGCGCACCGGATGCATGAAGTCAGCCGCTTCGTGCGCGAAGAAGGGCGCTGGTATTACCTGGATGGCAGCTTCCCAGAGAAGTAAGGTCCCGCGCAATTTTTTGCTTTTCCCGTTGCCGGTGAAAAGCGCCACATAGCAAGACATGGAGTCTATTTTTGAACAGTAACAAACCCGCCGACTGGGTGGCCCGCAGCCTGAAAAGCGTCTGGCATCCATGCACCCAGATGCAGCACCATGAAACCATGCCGTTGATTCCGGTCAGCCATGGCAAGGGCGCCTGGCTGTTTGACGCCGATGGCAGACGCTATCTGGATGCGATCAGTTCCTGGTGGGTCAACCTGTTCGGCCATGCCAATCCGCGCATCAATGCGGCGCTCAAGGATCAGCTCGACCGGCTCGAGCATGCGATGCTGGCCGGCTTTACCCATGAACCGGTGATCCAGCTGTCGGAACAATTGGCGGCACGCACCAATCAGGCCTTGGGCCATTGCTTTTATGCGTCCGACGGCGCTTCCGCGGTCGAGATCGCGCTGAAGATGAGCGCGCATGCATGGCGCAATGCCGGCCATGTCAACAAGCATGAATTCGTTTGCCTGAAAAACAGTTATCACGGCGAAACGCTGGGTGCGCTGGCGGTCACCGATGTGCCGCTGTTTCGGGAAGCGTATGGCAGCCTGCTGCAGCAAGTGCATGTGGTGACTTCGCCCGATGCGCGCAGCACACAGGATGGCGAAACGGGCGCTGACGTGGCGCGCCGCGCCGCCGCCGACCTGGAGCGCCTGCTGCAGCAACGCGCCGGCCATATCGCGGCAGTGATTATCGAGCCGTTGGTGCAATGCGCGGCCGGCATGGCGATGCATGATCGGCTGTATCTGGAACTGGTGCGCAAACTGTGCGACCGCTACCAGGTGCACATGATCGCCGATGAAATCGCGGTCGGCTGCGGCCGCACCGGAACATTTTTCGCCTGCGAACAAGCCGCCATCTGGCCGGATTTCCTGTGCCTGTCGAAGGGCATCAGCGGCGGCTATCTGCCGCTGTCGCTGGTGATGACGACGGATCAGATTTACCAGTCGTTTTATGACAGCAGCATGGCGCGCGGATTTTTACATTCGCATTCGTACACCGGCAATCCGCTGGCATGCCGCGCCGCGTTGGCCACGCTGGCGATTTTCGATGAAGACGATGTGTTGCAGCAAAATCGACGCAAGGCGGCGCGCCTGAACGCCGCGCTCGCGCCGCTGGCGGCGCATGCGCGGGTACGCCATTTCCGCTCGCAGGGAATGATTTTTGCCTTCGATGCGGTGATCGACGATGCGGCAGCCGCAGCCACGTTTTCGCGGCGCTTTTTTACCAGCGCGCTCGAGCATGAATTGCTGCTGCGCCCGATCGGCAACACCGTGTACCTGATGCCGCCGTATATCCTGGATGACCAGGAAATCGATGCGCTGGCCGAACGCACGCAAGCGGTATTTGACCAGGTGATCAAGCAATGAAGCTGCTGGACCAACTCGACGAACAGTTGCAGCAAATGCAGGCGC
>JAKFFK010000170.1:0-19934 GCA_036675285.1 Paucimonas sp.
TGGATGCAATGAACACCTCTTTAGCATCACAACTCTCGGAGAAATTTTAATGAAAAAATCGCTTCTCGCACTCGCAGTTCTGGGCGCATTCGCATCTGTTGCTCAAGCACAAACCAATGTTTCTATCGGCGGCATCCTGCAAGCTAACGTTCAGCACTACAAGATCAGCAGCAGCGCCCGTGCTAACCTGGAAAATGAACTGCGTATCGAAGATAACTACAATTCGCGTTTCTGGCTGACCGGCACTGAAGATCTGGGCGGCGGTCTGTCGGCCCTGTTCTACGTTGAAAACCGTTTCAACACTGACCAGCAAGCTGCTACTGCTACCGGCAATGGCCTGGGCAGCGGCGACACCTTCCTCGGCTTGAAAGGCGGCTTCGGTCAAGTCACCATCGGTAAGCATTCGATGATGTCGGTGCAAGGCCTGACCACTGAAATCCTGACTGGCACCAACACAGTCACCGCAATGCCAACCAGCATGTTCGCAACCTATACCATCCTGAACCAGGCTGGTGGCTATCTGGATATCAGCCGCGTCAACAACTCGGTCATGTATCGTACGCCAAACTTCAGCGGCTTCAGCGGTAGCCTCGGCGTTTCGGCTAGCGGCGGCAATGTGGTTGAAGGTCAAGCTGCAGCAGTTCCGGCAGCTAACTATTCCGAAGGCCGTACCATTTACGTTCAAGGCGGCTATGCCAATGGCCCGCTGTCTGTAAGCCTGGCTTACCGCAATAACGAAGTCGAAGGCCGCACTGGTATCGATGATCAGCAACTGCGTCTCTCCGGCTTCTACAAGTTCGGCGGTTTCAAAGTCGGCCTGCAAGCAGACCGTGCTGAGCGCCAAGTGGTTGCTGGCGGTACCGATGTCGGTGCTGACCTGACCCGTAATGCGTTCTCGATTCCGTTTAGCTTTGGTTTCGGCAACAACACCATTCTGGCTAGCGTTACCAAGGCTGGCGATATCGGTGGCGTGAACGACACTGGCGCCAAGATGTACACCCTGGGCTATGACTATGCATTGTCCAAGCGTACCAACGTCGGCGTGTACTACAGCCGTCTGGACAACGACCGTTTCGGCGCTTACCAGCCGTTCCTGGCCGGCACATCGTTCACCGGTTCGGCTCTGGCCGCTGGCGAAACAGCATCGACCTTTGCACTGGGCGTCAAGCACACGTTCTAATTGTTTAGGGGTCAACCCTAACCAGCAATTGTCGTAAGTTGTAAAAAAACGGACGCTTCGGCGTCCGTTTTTCTTTGACATTGACGCTGGCTTCATTTTTGGCAGTCGACCTGCCATGCACCCCGCATAATTGCAATACACCAGTCGCCTCGACCAGGCCACAACAGCGCCACCAAGTCAGCGCATCAAATGTGAAATCCTGACGCGTCAGACGCTACAATACAGGCTGTCTATTGCCGTCCCGACGCAACATTCTTCCGGCTGACGCAATACGAATCGCCCTGTAACCCGTTCCCGCACTGGAATCACCTTGAACAGAATTGGCCGCAATGATCCCTGCCCTTGTGGCAGTGGCAAAAAATACAAGCAATGCTGCGCACAAGCGCAGCAAGCGCCCGCTCATCGCCCTACTTCTTCAGCAGCCGGCGCACCGCAGATCGCCCAGGCATTGCAAGCCGCGCTGGAATACCATCAATTCGGCCGTTTTGCCGAAGCCGAGTCGATTTACCGGCAGGTACTGAGAATTGACCCGGCTAATTTCGATGCACTGCATTTGCTGGGCGTCTTGATCCACCAGACCGGCCAGCATGCGCAGGCAGTGGACATGATTGCCAGGGCGATTGCCTTGCAGCCGTCGAATGCGCTGGCCCACAACAACCTGGGCGATGCATACCGGGCGCTGGGACGCTTGGACCAGGCGGTAGCGAACTTTGAACAGGCGCTGGTGCTGCAGCCGGATTTTCATGAAGTGCATAACAATCTTGGCGAAACCTACCGGCTCATGGGTCATCTGGATCAAGCCCAGGCCGCTCTTCAGAAAGTGCTGGCGCGAAAACCCGACTATGCCGAAGCCCACAGCAACCTGGGACTGACACTGCATGCGCAAGGCAAGCTGGACGAAGCCTTGGCTTCTTTCCAGAAAGCCGTGTCGATCAAGCCGGATTATGCCAAGGCGCATGTCCATCTGGGTGCGGTCTACCAAGACATCGGGCAAGTAGCCGACGCCATCAATTGCTTTGACCAGGCCCTGTCACTGAAAGCCGATTACCCGGAAGCGCTGTTTGCATTAAGCACGCTTTTCAAGCAGCAGGGACAGCTGAAGAAATCGCTGCTGTGCTGCCAAAGACTGTTGCAGGCACCTGACGCCAAAGATGCCTACTGGCGCCTGTACGCTGACATTCTCCAGTTGCTGAGTGCTGACATGCTGGATGCAATCGACCAACCCATCCTGCTGCAGGGATTTGGGCAGGCGGCGATCGATCCACAAAAACTCGAACGAATTGCCACCGCCATGGTGTGCCGCGATCCATTGGTACGCGAGCTGGTGACGTGGGCGAACGAAGCGCCGGACGGTGCAAGCCGGATTGACGCGGCACTGAGCGACGGCGCACTGTCGCCCTTGCTGGAATCGCCGCTGCTGCTGGCACTGCTGGAAGAAGCGCTGGTGACCGACTATCGGCTGGAAAAATTGCTGGTGCTGATCCGGCAGGCGCTGCTGGCATTTGTGGTCGGACCGAACGTGCCGCAGTTATCGGCGCATGAAAAGTTTGGCTGCTGCCTGGCGCTGCAGTGCTTTGCAAACGAGTACCTCTATACCGTCAGCGCAGAAGAGGAGGCAGCGCTCGATGCACTGACTGGCAGAATTGCGCAAGCGCTTGAAAAACAAACACCTTGTACGGCGACCTGGCTGGCCATCCTGGCAAGCTATCGGCCTTTGCACAGCCTTCCGTTTGCCGGGAAAATTTGCGCTGCTAGCTGGCCGCAGGCGCATGTCCAGGCGCTGGTATTGCGCCAGTTAAGCCAGCCGCTGCAGGAAGAAAGCATCAAGCGCGAAATTCCCGGCTTGACCGGTGTGACTGACGCCGTGTCCCAGGCCGTGCGCCAGCAGTATGAGGAAAATCCATACCCGCGCTGGCGCAGACGCGGCGGGCACGCCAGCCTCGCTACAGGACAGTCGCTGAAAATTGCCCTGCAGCGCCGCTTGCCGCATCAGGCATTTCCGGACAATTTTCCGCAATCCCCGCAAATCCTGGTCGCCGGCTGCGGCACCGGCAGCGATGCGTTCCAGGTGGCGCAGGCGTTCGGCAATGCCGAGATCCTTGCCGTCGATATCAGCAAAACCAGCCTGGCCTATGCGCAGCGGGCCACGCAAGAGTTTGGGATTGATCACATCGACTTTCGGCAGGCCGATATTCTGGAACTGGGTTCGCTTGACCGTCAGTTCGACTTGATCGTCTGCAGCGGCGTCTTGCATCACATGCGCGATCCGATGGCCGGGTGGCGCGTGCTCAGCGGCCTGCTGCGTCCGGACGGCTATATGAATATCGGCTTGTACAGCCGCCGGGCACGACAGGAAATTGCCGCATTGCGCCAGCTGGTAGCTAATCAGGGATATCCATCGACCCGTGCTGGCATCAGCCGCTTCAGGAGCGACGTCATGCGCGCCGATGCACCCATCAAGATCGGCAGCATCGCCATCAGCCCGGATTTTTACAGCACCAGCGCCTGCCGCGACCTGATTTTTCATGTGCAGGAGCATGTATTTTCACCGCTGGAGATTCAAGCCTGTCTCGACCAGCTCGGCTTGCAATTCCTGGGATTTGAATTTGCCAATCCTGAAACCAGAACGCCTTATGCCGCCCGTTTCCCGGACAATCCGGCCTGCGATTCATTGGCCAACTGGGAACTGGTGGAGCAAGATAATCCAGAGATTTTCGCGGGGATGTATCAATTCTGGGTAAAAAAGCGTGCCTGATTCTACGTGCGCTTTGGCCGGAACACCTGCGTATCCGCATAAAAAGCGTCGTCCTGCCCTTCCCACCATCCGGGCACGCCGAGAATCGGCAATGGCGTAAAACCGCCGGTATGCAAGCCAGGCTGCAGTTGCTGCGCCACGGCAGCATCGATCCACGCCAACTGCTCCGGCCGCGGCCATGAAAAAAAGGCAGCATCGGCCGGGATCAGCCAGGCATGGGCGCTTATAGCCTTGTACGGCATGACCAGTTTTTCGATCAAGGCATGACCAAATAAAAAAACCTGCACTGTCTGCCCGAATGCCTGCCGTTGTCGCAGCAATACGTCCTGCCAGCGATGCGCACGCAAGCCGGCAAACCATGCCGGATCCGAACACACCACCAATGCCGCATTCTCGTCGAAAATCGTGGCGGCATCGCGCAGCTTGCCGCGCATGCCGATTGCCTTGCCCGGCATGTCATCGGCGGCGCGTTTATTGCGCAGTTCGGCTGCCTGCAAGGCATTCAATTGCCGCTTAATTCGCGGGAAAGTCAGCCAGACCAGCGCATTGAAGAAATCGTGCAAATTGTCGCGGGTTGGCACACAGCCGGTATCGCTGATAAATGCCTCGTAAGCAACACCCTCCGGCAAATCGGCTTGCGGCACAAACTGGATCGGCAAAGCCTGATGATTGCAAAGATCCAGTGCATGGGCGGCGTCATTCAAGGCGGCACGCCAGTTGTCTGCTGCCATTATCGGCTGGGCGGCTGGCTGCAGCAGCGCCAACCAGGGCCGGCGCCAGTCAATTTGCTGCAAAAAAGGTGCTGCCATTAATCTGCTTACCTGAAGATGGGCTCGGCTCGCACGCGGCGCGTGGGTTCACGCAATCGGCGCGATCTGTTTAAACCAGCTTCCAGCCGATGGTTTCGCCGGCATTTAGCGGCACCATGCTCGACTCGCCCAACGGCAATTCGGCAGGCAGGGTCCAGGCCTCGCGCTTGAGCGTCACGCTGCCGGCATTGCGCGGCAAGCCGTAAAACGCCGGGCCGTTGAAGCTGGCAAACGCTTCCAATTTATCCAAGGCGCCGGCCTGGTCAAAGGCCTGCGCATACAGTTCCAGCGCATGCAAGGCGGTGTAGCAGCCGGCGCAGCCGCAGGCATGCTCTTTCAATCCCTTTGGATGCGGCGCCGAATCGGTGCCGAGGAAAAATTTGGCATTGCCCGAAGTGGCTGCCTTGACCAGCGCCAGACGGTGCTGCTCGCGTTTCAAGATCGGCAGGCAATAGTAATGCGGGCGAATCCCGCCCTTGAAGATGTCATTGCGGTTGTAGAGCAAATGATGGGCGGTAATGGTCGCCGCCACAAAGCGGTCGGTCGACGTCACATAATCCGCCGCTTCGCTGGTGGTGATGTGCTCGAACACGACTTTCAATTCCGGCAGCGCATGGCGCAAAGGCTGCATCACGCGATCGATGAACACGGCTTCGCGGTCAAATACATCGACTGCCGGATCGGTGACTTCGCCATGTACTAGAAACGGCATGCCCAGTTGCTGCATCACTTCCAGCGTGGCGTAGCATTTGGCCAGGTCGGTTACGCCTGCATCTGAATTGGTGGTGGCGCCGGCCGGATACAGCTTGACTGCATGGATGAAGCCGCTGTCCTTGGCGCGGCGAATTTCATCGGGCGGCGTGTTGTCGGTCAGGTACAACACCATCAGCGGCTCGAATTGCACGCCGGACGGCAGCGCCGCCAGAATCCGCTCGCGATATGCGGCTGCTTGCGCGGTGGTGGTGACCGGCGGCTTCAAATTGGGCATGACGATGGCGCGCGCAAACTGGCGTGCGGTATGCGGCAGCACGCTGGCCATGGCGATACCGTCGCGCAAGTGCAAATGCCAGTCGTCGGGGCGGATGAGGGTAAGGCTGTGCAGGGAATTTGGTGGCGTGGACATGGCGGCTCTTTCTATCGATCCGCTATTTTACCCGTCTTGCATGCCGGACGGGCATGGCCCCATGGCGCGGCGCGCTTGATCAGTGCATGACTTTCGCCAGAAACTCGCGCACCCGCGCGGTGCGCGGCGCATTGAAAAACACTTCGTTGTCAGCTGCTTCGATGATGGCGCCCTGCTCCATGAATGCCACCCGGCTGGCCACTTTTCTGGCAAAGCCCATCTCGTGGGTGACCATGACCATGGTCATGCCGTCTTGCGCCAGTGCGCTCATGATTTCCAGCACTTCACTGGCCATTTCCGCATCCAGCGCCGACGTCGGTTCATCCACCAGCAACGCAACAGGATCCATCGCCAGCGCCCGGGCAATCGCCACCCGCTGCTGCTGGCCGCCAGACAATTGCCACGGGAATTTATCTTGCTGCGATAGCAAGCCGACACGCGACAGATAATGCAAGCCTCTAGCCTGCGCTTCCTCTTTGCTGCGGTCCAACACCTTGGTCTGACCGATGGCCAAGTTGTCGCGCACCGATAAATGTGGAAACAATTCGAAATTCTGGAACACCATGCCGATTCGCGCACGCAATTTCGGCAAACTGGTGTGCGGATCGCCGACGGCACTATGGTCGACAATAATCTCGCCTTGCTGAATTGGTTCCAGGCCGTTGATGGTCTTTAGCAATGTGGATTTCCCGCAGCCGGAAGGCCCGCACAGCACCAGCACCTCGCCTTTGGCGACCTGTATGCTGCAATCCTTCAGCACTTGCAGTTCGCCATACCATTTGCTGACGTTTTTCAGGGTAATCATGACTCTGGCAGCCGCATGTCAGGGATACAGGCCGCGCATTTCATGCGCCTGCAATACCCGGGTACAGCCGACGATGAAGGCCGCGGTACGCAAGGAGACCTTGCGCTCGTGCGCCAGTTGCCAGACCGCAGCAAATGCTTCGCGCATGATGCGTGTCAGGCGCTGGTTGATTTCTTCTTCGCTCCAGAAAAAGCTGGAAAAATCCTGCACCCATTCGAAATAACTGACGGTGACGCCGCCGGCATTGGCGATGACGTCCGGCACGATCAGCACGCCCTTGTCGTGCAATATGTCATCGGCAGCCGGCGTGGTCGGGCCGTTGGCGCCTTCCAGAATGATGGAAGCGCGGATCTGGTGCGCGTTGGCGGCGGTAATTTGCTGCTCCAGCGCGGCCGGGATCAAGATGTCACAATCGAGCGACCAGAACTGGCTATTGTCTTGCAATGCATCGGCATCGGCAAAACCTTTC
This sequence comes from Paucimonas sp., assembly GCA_036675285.1. Lineage (GTDB taxonomy): Bacteria > Pseudomonadota > Gammaproteobacteria > Burkholderiales > Burkholderiaceae_D > Paucimonas. Next base: position 7,142 of record JAKFFK010000170.1, read on the forward strand.
ACCGTGCCGTGCGCGCTGACATGCGCGTGCAGCGCATTGATATCCAGTCCGCTGTCGCGCACCACGCACCCCAGATGATCCTGGATCGCGACGATTTTTGCACCGGCTGCAGCAAACAGGCGCGCCGCCACGCCCCCGACATTGCCGAAGCCTTGAATGGCGACGCGCGCGCCCTGCAAATCCAGTCCTTTCCTGGCTGCAGCTTCGCAGCCAACCACATACACGCCGCGTCCGGTGGCTTCCTGGCGCCCGAGGCTGCCGCCCAGTGAAATCGGCTTGCCGGTGACCACGCCGGACACCGTATGGCCTTCATTCATCGAATAAGTGTCCATCATCCAGGCCATGATTTGCTCATTGGTATTGACATCCGGCGCCGGAATATCCTTGGTCGGCCCGATGATCATGCCGATTTCACTGGTGTAGCGCCGCGTCATGCGCTCCAGTTCGCCGCGCGACAAGGTCTTCGGATCAACCCGGATGCCGCCCTTGGCGCCGCCATACGGCACATTCACCGCTGCATTCTTGACGGTCATCCAGGCCGACAAGGCCATCACTTCGGCCAGCGACACATTCTGATGGAAGCGCACGCCCCCCTTGCCAGGACCGCGCGAAGTGTTGTGCTGCACCCGATAACCTTCGAAGTGGGCCAGCGAACCGTCGTCGCGCTCGATCGGCACATCAACTGCCAGGATCAGCTTGGGACGTTTCAAGGTTTCCACCCATCTTGTCAGCGGTCCCAGATAAGGTGTGACGCGATCGATTTGCTCGAGATAGACGCCCCATGGGCCGATATCGTGCTGGGTCAGGTAGCTGGGGATTTGATGGGCAGTAGACATGCATAAGCTCCATGATGATTATGCCGATTGCAAGCCCGCACTGGATGCATTGAGACGATGCAACAGGGCAATGTCGGCACAACTCTATTGAAACCCAAAACCGCTTGCGCGGCAAATGTTATGCATGCACACGTCCGATATTATTGGCCCTGTCTTTTTCGCTCGGCTTTTATGCAACAGCTTGTGTGGAATCGACATCATCTGGCAATGGCGAACCCGGCATTTGTTCTTGCCTGGCTTGCTGTCTTGCCCACATTTGCGCGTAGGCGCCGTCTGCCGCCAGCAACGCTGCATGGGTGCCGCGCTCAATGATTCTCCCGTGATCCAGCACCAGGATCTGTGCGGCATCGGCAATCGTCGACAAGCGATGGGCAATTACCAGCGTCGTACGGTTTTTGGCAATCTCTTTGAGCTGCTCCTGGATCGCCTGTTCCGACTTCGAATCGAGTGCCGAGGTTGCCTCGTCGAAGATCAGGAGTGCTGGATTTTTCAACAAGGTCCGGGCAATCGCAACCCGCTGCTTTTCGCCGCCGGACAGCTTCAATCCACGCTCACCGACCATGGTGCCATACCCATCTGGCAGCGACAGGATGAAATCATGGATCGACGCCGCCTGAGCTGCGGCAATGATTTCCTCCTTGGTCGCACCCGGCTTGCCGTAGGCAATATTGTATTCAATCGTGTCATTGAACAGCACCGTATCCTGCGGCACGATGCCGATTGCCTGGCGCAGCGAGCTTTGCGTAATGTCGCGCAGATCCTGGCCATCGATCGTGATACGGCCGGCATGCACTTCGTAAAATCGAAACAGCAGGCGCGCCAGCGTCGATTTGCCGGAGCCGCTATGTCCGACCACTGCGGTGGTGGTGCCGGCGGCAATCGTGAAATCGACATCGAACAGGATTTGCCGGTTGCTGTCGTAATGAAAATCGACATGCGAAAACCGTACTTCTGCACCGCTGACAATCAAAGGCTTGGCATGCGGCGCATCGGCAATTTCACGGTGTTGATCGAGCAGTGAAAACAAACGCTCCATGTCGGCCAGGCTTTGCTTGATTTCACGGTAAATCACGCCCAGGAAATTCAGCGGAATATATAACTGGATCATGAAGGCATTGACCAGCACTAGGTCGCCCAGACTCATGCTGCCATCGATCACGCCGGCAGTGGCGCGCCACAAGATCAATGTCACCGCACTGGCAATGATCAGCGACTGGCCGGTATTTAGCAGCGACAACGAAGATTGAGATTTGACTGCTGCGCTTTCATAGCCTTGCAAGCCATGGTCATAGCGCCGCGCTTCATAGTCTTCATTGCCGAAATACTTGACGGTTTCGTAATTGATCAGCGAATCGATCGCCTTGGTGCTGGCTTTTGAATCCAGGTCATTCATGGTGCGCCGGAAATGCGTGCGCCATTCGGTGACCACCACCGTGAAGCCGATGTATACCGTCAGCGCGACAAAGGTGATGACGGAAAACCAGATATCGTATTGCAGCGCCAGGTAAGTGATGACCAAGCCGATCTCGATCAAGGTCGGCAAGATCGAAAACAGCGTATACGACACCAGCGCCGAGACTGCGCGCGTGCCGCGCTCGATGTCGCGGGTCATGCCGCCGGTTTGCCGGTTCAAGTGAAAGCGCAGCGACAGTGCATGCAGATGGCGAAACACTTTCAAGGCGATGGTGCGGACCGCGCGTTGCGTCACCCTGGCGAACACGAATTCGCGCAATTCGGTAAACAAGGTAGTCGACAGGCGCAACAAGCCATAGGCAAGCAGCAATCCCACCGGCAGCACCAGCAGTGCGCGCGGATCACTTGGCGATATCGTCAAGTGATCGATCAATTCCTTCAATACCAGCGGCACCCCGACATTGGCCAGCTTGGCGCCGATCAGAAAAGCCAGCGCCAGCACCACGCGCCCCTTGTAGGCCCATAGGTAGGGCAGCAGGGTCTTGATGGTGCTCCAGTCTTTGCGGCGCTGGTTGGCGGGCGCGAGCGGTGCAGGTTCGGTGGAAGAAAGGGAATGGCGTCGCATTGCGGACAAGAAAATCTGATCAGGATGGTTTATGCTGGCGGTAGAAAACCTGCTATGCATGATTGTAGCGCTTTAAGGAAAAACAAGATGCCAATAGAACACAACGTTGCTTTACCTTCAGGAAAGATGCCGGAATTGCGGGTCATGCCGATGCCGTCCGACGCCAATATCCATGGCGATGTATTTGGCGGCTGGATCATGGCGCAAGTCGATATCGCCGGCTCGCTGCCGGCCATGCGACGCGCCAATGGCCGGGTGGCCACGATTGCTGTGAATTCCTTTGTGTTCAAGCAGCCAGTCTTTGTCGGCGATCTGCTGTCGTTCTATGCCGAGATCGTGAAAGTCGGCACGACCTCGGTAACGGTTCGAGTGGAAGTCTATGCCGAACGCAATCGGCTGGAAGCGCACATTGCCAAGGTGACGGAAGCGCTGCTGACCTATGTGGCAACCGACAATGAGCGCAAGCCGCGCGCGTTGCCGCCGCTTGATGTACTGATTGGATAGTAGACCCGACAGCACGCTTGCCGGTGCTGCCCGAACCGATAGTCAGATGCCACCAGTGGCGCAGGTAGAAATGAAAACCGCCTGGCAAGCAGGCGGTCGAGTGGACAAGCTCAACTTCAAGCAACTTTTTTCTCGTCTCGCAACTCACGCCGCAAGATCTTGCCGACATTGGTTTTTGGCAGCGCGTCACGGAATTCAATGAATTTCGGCCGCTTATAGCCGGTGAACTGCTCCTTGCAATACGCCATCAGCTGTTCCACCGTCAATGCCGGATCCTTGCGTACCACGAACAGCTTGACCGCCTCGCCGGAATTTGCATCCGGCACGCCAACGCATGCACATTCCAATACCCCCGGGTGCTCGGCAACCACGCCTTCGATTTCATTCGGGTAGACATTAAACCCGGACACCAGGATCATGTCTTTCTTGCGATCGACGATCCGCGTATATCCCTGCTCATCCATGATGCCGATGTCGCCGGTCTTGAAAAAACCATCCGAAGTCATGGCTTTCGCGGTTTCATCCGGGCGTTTCCAGTAACCAGCCATCACTTGCGGACCGCGCACCGCGATTTCGCCCGGCTGGCCAACCGGCAGCGACTCGCCGGCCTCGTTCAAGATGGCGATTTCCGTCGATGGAAAGGGCAAGCCGATGCTGCCATTGTATTCAGTAGCAGTCGCCAGGTTGCAGGTCACCACCGGCGAAGTTTCCGACAAGCCGTAACCTTCGGCAATCGGGCAGCCGGTGGTTTTGATCCACTTGTCGGCCACTGCCTTTTGCACAGCCATGCCGCCGCCGTTGGTGACCTTTAATCCGGAAAAATCCAGCTTGGCGAAATCAGGATGGTTCAGCAAGCCGTTGTACAGCGTATTGACCGCCGGAAACATGTTGAACCGGTATTTCGACAAGGTCTTGATCAAGCCCGGCATATCGCGCGGATTGGCAATCAAGACATTCATCGCGCCGACCCGGGTACCGAGCAGGCAACAAGCCGTCAATGCAAAGATATGGTACAGCGGCAGCGCGCAGATAATGGTCAGCTGCTCCACCTTCGGTTCCTTGCTCAAGGCCGGCTGCAGCCATACATCCGACTGCAGCACATTGGCAATCACATTCCGGTGCAGCAGTGTGGCGCCTTTCGATACCCCGGTCGTGCCGCCGGTATATTGCAGGAAAGCGACATCATCCTGGGTCAGTTGCACCGGCTTCAAGACCATGTCCGATCCCTCGGATAATGCCTTGTTGAAGGAAACGGCATTCGGCAAGCTAAATGCCGGCACCATTTTCTTCACCTTGCGCACCACGAAATTGACCAGCATGCCTTTCACGCCGCCCAGCAATTCACCCATGGTCGCGATCACCACATGCTTGACCTGGGTTTTGCTGACCACCTGTTGCAGCGTATGCGCAAAATTTTCCAGAATGACGATCGCTTCAGCGCCGGAGTCCACCAGCTGATGCTCCAGTTCGCGCGGCGTATACAAGGGATTGACGTTGACGACAATATAGCCGGCACGCAAAATTGCAGCAATCGCGACCGGATATTGCAACACGTTCGGCATCATGATCGCCACCCGTGCGCCTCTTTGCAGTCCCTTGCTCTGCAACCATGCGCCCAGCTGTTTGGACATGGTATCGACTTGCGCATAAGTGATGGCCTTGTCCATGCTGACATAGGCATTGCGCGCCGCATATTTTTGAAACGATTCTTCCATCAAGTGGACCAGCGAGCGATACTGGCTCAGGTCGATTTCAGCAGGCATCCCGGGCGGATATGATTTAAGCCAAAATTTGTCCATGTATATGCCTTTGTCTCGAGTAGGCTTCTTTTTTACCGGATCACCGGCTGACACGCAGAAGCCATTTTATTAAATTATGCAAGCTCGCCAAGATGCCCGCATCGCGCTGATGATTAAACAACTTTCTATTGCTCAATCGCGATGCTATCGGGCAGCGCAGCCGGGTGCAAGCGTTTCTCACAATATTTGAATAACTCTTCTACTGTGGCCTTCATATTGCGACGCAACAAAATATGCGCATGCAAGGAAGGCATATCAGCGTCGTTTGCCACCCGCGCCACCTGCACTTCAGCGACCGCCGGATGCTCCAGCAAGACATCTTCGATTTGGCGCGGGAACACGCGCTGGCCATCCCGGATCAGCATATTCGCCTTGCGCTCGACAATCGTGAAAAATCCGTCTTCATCCATGCTCGCCATGTCGCCGGTGGCTAGCCAACCTTGCCGAAGGCGCTGCGCTGACAGCGCCTGATGCTGTCCTTCCTGACCGCCATACCCGGCAAAGACTTGCGCGCCCTTCAGCCATAGTTCGCCCACGGTATCGGGCGCACATGGCAGGCCGCTATCGGGATGCAGGATTTTTGCTTCGGTATCAGGCAAGGGCAAGCCGGCTGCCGCGCCGCGCCGCCGGGTCGCCAGCGGCATCGCCAGTACCGCTGGTGCGGCTTCAGTCAAGCCGTAGGCCTCAATCAGGCGACCGCGTGTGATTTTTTCAAATTCCTCGCGAATTTCAGGCGGCAAGGATGAACCGCTGACTGCGCAAACCCGAATCGAAGCCAATCCATACCGCCGTACGCCGGGCGCATGCGCCAACTGGCGCACCATGCGCGGCGTGGTCGGGAAATAAGTGGGGCGCATTTTTTTCACTGTCTTCAGCAAGCGCTCGACACCGGCATCCGGCAGCAGGATCAATGAGGCACCGAGATAGATCCCGAGATGCAGCAAGCCGGTCAATCCATACGCTGACCAGAGTGGTTGCTGTGCCAGAAAACGTTCATCGCCCGGACGCGCCTCCGGCAACCAGTGCCGCAATTGCAGCGCATTGACGGCCAGATTGCGGTGCGACAGCGGCACCGGCAGCGCATGGCCGCCGGTGCCGAAGGTATAGGCAATCACTGCCGCATCATCCATTGCGCTCGCAAACTCGGGCAGCACCTGCCGGCCATGTCCTAGCAGCTGGCTGAACTTCAAGAATCTTCGATCATCACGTTGCTGCCTGCCCACATGGTGCGGCCATGCAGGCAGGTCGGCGGGCGGCGTCGAATGGCGCAGCAGGAACGATAGCCTGCTGCGCCAGCCCATGTAATCGGTGTGTGCAACCAATACGATCCGCCTCGGGCCAGCACTGCCGGCTTGCGAGCCAAACTTGTCGCGCCACTGCTCGGCACGTTCGGCGCTGGCAATCAGCATGACCGTGCCAGTCTCATCAATGCGGGAGCACAGCGTTTCCAGCTCCGCCGCCGGGTCGCTCAAGACTGCGACTGCGCCAATTTTCAATATGCCAAAATAGGCAATTACCCATTGCGGCATATTGGGCAATGCCAGCATGACTTTCTCGCCAGGTTTGATCCCTGCAGCCATCAAGCCATGGGCAAAACGGCTGGCAAGATGGTCGACTTCGGCCCAGGTCATGGTCCGGCCAAAATAGTGAATTGCCGGCGTTTTCGCAAAGCGGCGTGCACTCGCCTCAAGCAGGCGTGGCAATGGCAGCACCGGCATTTTTATTTGGTAAGGCGTGCGCGCGTCATAGAACTTCAGCCATGGACGCTGTGCTTCCAGCGCCTGGCGTTCAGCACGGCGCTGTGATTTTTGAACCGCCTTGTATTCAGCCAGCGCAACCGGGTCGACTTGTGATTGCAAGAAGCGTTCGATGGTCCGGTTGACGGCATCGGGGCGCTCCACCATCACCTGATGCGCCGATACCGGAATGATCACCTGCTCCGCATTCACAATAAGCTGCGCCACTTGCCGGTAGGCGCCATCTGAAAACAGCATGTCACGCTGGCCGAGGATCACCATCGTGGGAGCGCGGATGCCACGCAGATAATCACTGCCATCCCAGACCGACAAGGCGTTGCGGTTTTGCAGATAGACCACATGGGCCGGTGGATACAGCCTGGCTACGTTGTAGCCGACATACGGCAGCATCCTGCCGACCCAGTTCAGCAGCGCGGGCGGCACCTGCAGCAACAGGCGCCCAGGCCAGCGCAGCTGAAACCTGACCGCCGAAGCAATGATCACCAGCGCCGACACCCGCTGCGGATGCAGCCCGATGAAATAGGAAGCCAGCGCGCCGCCGAAGGAATGGCATACCAGGATGAAGCGCTGCGGCACCTTGAGCGCTTCAAGCGCCGCCTCGATATCCGCCACCAGTTCCGGCACATCGTAACGCGCGCCATCCTCCCCGGTCGGCGCATCGGAATAGCCATGCCCGCGCAAGTCCAGCGCAATCACACGGTAGTCGGACTGAAAGTGTTCGAGCTGGTATTCCCAATAGGCGGCACGCCCGCCAAAACCATGGATGAACACCATGGTCTGCGCAGCGTTGCGCGGCCCGGCGTCGATCACGCTCATTTCAAATGGCTTGCCGCCGGCCAGGCGATCGGCGAGTTTTAAGGTAGTACGGTGCAGGTCGACGTCAAATCTCATTCCTGCATTGTAGCCAATTGCCGGTTTGAAAAGCTCTTGGATGCCGATCTTTGCAGAAACCTGCCGCGTATAGATTGACGATTAGCGGCTGCCCGTCGGTTCTTGACTGTTGGCGATCGATGCATGCACATTGGAGCCGGCCGGAGGCTGACTGAAATATGCCAGGCGCTGCTGGCGCACCGCTGGATCCATCACCGACAGCGCACGCACGGCGTCATAGAACCCGTTCAAGTTTTTTTCCTGACGCATGAGTGCCCGGAAACCTGGCACATAGTCATGGTAGGTTGCCACCAGCACCAGGTGCGCATTCGACAGCGGCTCGGAAAACCAGCGATCATATCCGGCATAACCGCCCCAACTCGCCTTCAGGGACAGGTATTCGTCCTGCAGCGACTGAAAAATTTCAGCCTTGCGCTTTATTTTATCGGCATCGATCGCATTGCCGGCGTAATTGGCTTCCAGTGCCTTGCGCGACTTTAGCAGCAGAGATAGAAAATCCTGCTTGCGCCCGGCATGCTGGAGATAGTTGGCACGCATCTTCTCGTCACCACGCGCGCTTAACCAGCGCTCAACGCCGGCTTCCTCGACCGCGACCGCAAACGATTCGTTGAATCGCGAATCGCCAGGCGCATATGCCACCTGATGCGCCAGCTCATGAAACATCAGGCGAGCCAGCTCGGCCTCCGGGTATTGGACAAAAGTCGACAGTACCGGATCGTTGAACCAGCCCAAGGTCGAATAGGCCGGCACGCCGGAAACCTGCACATCGTAATTCTGGCTGCGCAATTCGTCGGCATACGCTTGCGCCTCTTGCTTGCTGTAATACCCACGGTAATTCACGCAACCGGCAATCGGAAAACACCATTGCTTCGGCTTCATCGACAGTGATGGCGTAGCCACCACGTTCCATAGCACATACGGGCGCTTCAGATCCGCATAGGTGGTGAATGTGCCGTTGTCGGGCAGGCCCAGTTCACGGGCGGCAAAGCGCCGTATTTCCTTGACCTTGGACAGCTTGACTTTCAGCGTGTCGTTTACGCCCGGATCCGCCAGCCAGTCGTCAATCGGCTTTGCATCCGACATCAGGGAAAACTGGCCCTGCGCCGCCTGCATGTAATAACCCAGGTGCGTACAGCCGCCGATTAACGCGGTCAATCCGCACACAATTCCGATCCGCCACTTCATTGCCATGTCTTGCCTTGATATCTCGCCAAATTTCACCAGTCGACGCAAGCGCCGAGCGCAAGTAAATATGCGCCATTTTTTTCAAATACACCAGCACATCATGCAGGCTTTCAAGAGTGGCAATGGCGATCGTGTCGCATCGACGACACGATCACCATTGCCACTTTTATCACTGCTTAATCGCTGCTTAAAAATGCGCCGCCCGTCTTGCCAAAACACCTATGCAGGCAACCACCAGATTCTTTTCCCCGGTCGGTTTCAATCGGCGCCGTCAGCAAAAATACCCACGCTGAGTTGGACAAATTTGTCATCACCGCGATTCACCGCCCTACCACTCTGAGTAACAGAGAAAACCAAGGGCGCAAAGTTCATCTCGACGAATAAAAATAAATACTGATTTTTATCAAAACCACTATCATTTCCATCGCCTGACCGGCCAGAATTCAAATCTGCTTACCAGGCAAGCAGCGACGCGGTAGCGTAATATATGTCACTTGAACAAGCGGCCCGGCAGATCAGCAAGCACCACGCCGTCCATCACAAGCATTCGGTAAACGCCATGAACCTGATTGATCCAATTACCCGTTTCCAGACGGAGCTCCAGCAAATACGGCGCGACATCCACGCCCATCCGGAACTGGCGTTTGAAGAAAAACGCACCGCCGACGTCGTCGCACAGAAGTTGACCGAGTGGGGAGTGCCAATCGTGCGCGGTCTGGGAGGAACCGGCGTGGTCGGCATCATCCGTAATGGCAGCAGCCAGCGGGCGATCGGCTTGCGTGCCGATATGGATGCGCTGCCAGTTCAGGAAATCAATGGCTTTGCCCATGTATCACGCCATGCCGGGAAAATGCACGCCTGCGGTCATGATGGCCATACCGCGATGCTGCTGGGTGCCGCCCATTACCTGTCGCAGCATCGGCATTTCGACGGTACCGTCTATTTGATTTTCCAACCGGCAGAAGAAGGCGGCGGCGGCGCGCAGCGCATGATCGACGATGGCCTATTCGAAAAATGCCCGATGCAAGCCGTGTTCGGCATGCACAACTGGCCAGGCCTGGAAGCCGGCAGCTTCGGTGTGACGCCGGGGGCAATGATGGCATCATCCAATGAATTTGAAGTCGTGATCAAAGGCAAGGGCGCACATGCCGCTCAGCCGCACAAGGGATGCGATCCGATCATGGTCGCGATCCAGATCGCGCAAGCCTGGCAAACCATCATCTCGCGCCAGCGCAACCCGCTCGATCCTGCGGTACTGTCGATTACACAAATCCACGCCGGTAGCGCAACCAATGTGATTCCGGACCAGGCAAGCTTGATCGGCACAGTACGCACCTTCAGCATGCAGACGCTGGATTTGATAGAGCACAACATGCAGCAAATCGCCAGCCATACAGCAGCTGCATTCGATGCAACAATTGATTTTCGTTTCCATCGCAATTACCCTCCCCTGATCAATCATGCGCAGGAAACCAGCTTTGCCATCGGCGTCATGCAATCGGTTGTCGGCGCAGACAAGGTCAACTCGATGGTCGAGCCGACCATGGGCGCGGAAGACTTTGCCTTCATGCTGCAACAGAAACCGGGATGCTATGTTTTTATCGGCAACGGTGACGGCCTGCATCGCGCGTCAGGGCACGGCCTCGGGCCTTGCAACCTGCATAATGCCAGCTATGATTTCAATGATGCCCTGCTGCCAATTGGCGCCACTTACTGGGTTCGTCTGGCTGAAGCGTATCTGGGCAATGCCTGAAGCCCATATCGCTCGGCTGAATAATAATAAATAAAGGGAGCGAAAAATGCCTGCGCTGGCCGACATCCTGATTGGACTGATTGCCCTTGAACACCTATGGATTCTGGTCTTGGAAATGTTCCTCTGGACCCATCCGATCGGCTTGAAAGCATTTGGCCAGAAGCGTGAAGCGGCGGAACATTCCAAAGTGCTGGCAGCCAATCAAGGCTTGTACAACGGTTTTCTGGCTGCCGGTCTGGCTTGGGGTTTATTTTCTGGCAATTGGGAAGTCAAAGTTTTTTTTACCGTCTGCGTGGCGGTCGCCGGGATTTTCGGCGGCATGACTGCGAAGCGTTCTATCCTGGTGGTACAGGCACTGCCGGCCTTGCTCGCCTTGCTGTTGTTGCTGGCCGTGCTTCCATAGCTCAGTCGCCTTCACGGCGGGATTGAATTTATGAAACTTCCCCTGCATGCGCCTCAATCAAACCAAGCTGGCTTGTAAGGAAACGGCCTGCCGCCGGCGTCAGCTATTCAGCTATTGATGCTGCGATAGCAAACGAATATCGCCATACCAAGTTTCCACCGTCTCGCCGGTGTGGTCGCTATCGGTCAGGATGCCCACGCCGATTAGCTTGCCTGGCTTTTCACCATACGCCTTTTCAAAATCCTCGACAATATTGCGCGTGAAATCGCGCCAGGTGCCAACACCGTCGCTGCCGCTCTCCACCACCACGGTACGAATCCGGCTGGACCGATTGCTGTGCTTGATAGTTCCCAGTGGCGCCTGGCCATGCCATTCATACATCAGCGTTGCATATGGAAAATCATGTCCGGTAATGATGCGCGCCGTCTCGAACAGGATTTGTTCGGAAAACGGCAATCGTTCCTTGTCACCGTCAAATCCCAGGATGATGCGTGCCGGTACATCCTCCGTTATATCTTTGGCATGCAGGATCTTGTCGCCAAGAGTGTGAAATTTCCATTGCCAGTGCAGCCATGGCCGGGTTTCGGGCTCAATGCTGACATACTGCATCAAGCCCGATGATGCATTGGCGGCATAAGCGCGCAGCACCGTCTTTTCCTGCTCTGTAACCAACTGGTACTGGGTTTGCTTTTTGTTCTTGAAAATCACCATCGGCGCCCAGCCCTGCGGCAATCCGCCTGCGGGGTTCGCCGAAAAACGCATCAGCTTGTCGGGCCTCGACGTCGGCAGCACCTGTGATGATCCGGCAACTGCACCCACTTGCCCGTTTGGCGCAGGTCCGGCACAGCCGCTGATTGCCAGGGACAGGGCCAAAATGACGGTAAATCGGTTCATGGCTTCACGCTTCTTCCATTGGAATGGAAAAGGAACAAGAGATATCAAGGAATTTGCTGGCACTTGCATCGGCTGCCACCTTAAGGATGGCTTGATTATTCTAAGAAGGGCATTGGAAAATGACCATACAGCCGCTATTGTATGCCGCAGTATGCCTTCCCGAATCAATTGCCGATGCAACTGGTGAAATTTAGCAACATCTTGCTGCTGCAGCCCGCCTTTCCACGCAACTCGGCAGACGTTGCTATGGCAACTGGTCGTCCCCAATACCAACCCGCACGCCGGGATTGATCCGCTCTAGCGCCAGCAATGCTGCCGACTGATCGGCTTGGGGCAATAAATCCAAAATGCTGCGATAACGCTCGGTGACTAGCTCGGTGAGCGGCAGGTGGATCCCGGCGGCCGTCGCCGCCAGCAAGGCGTTTTCCAAGTCCTTGGTTTGGCTTTTGATCTGGCCGCCAGGAAGAAAATTGCGCTCCAGCATACGCTGGCCATGCACCTCGAGAATGCGGCTTTCGGCAAATCCACCCCGTATCGCATTGCGCATGGCGGCCGGGTCGGCGCCACCGGCTTGCGCCAGCAATAGCGCTTCGGCGATGATATTGAGCGTGCCCCCGACAATCAACTGGTTGCACAACTTCGCCAACTGACCACAGCCTGGCGGGCCGACCAGCGTTGGACGTCCCAATACTTGCAACAGCGGCTGCGCCCTAGAAAAATCAGCGGCACTGCC
>JAKFFK010000263.1:0-19670 GCA_036675285.1 Paucimonas sp.
GCGCCCAGACCAGATCCTTCTCGCCAGGCAAGAAGCCCTGATTCACGGCCATCACCTGACGCGGATGAATGCACAGTTTTGCGCGAAAACCCATGCGCCTGGCGCGGGCCACCGCACTCTCCAGCACCGCTGGCTCGTCCAGCGCCACGGTGACGCCGTCGACCGGCGGCGCGATGCCGGCCAAGCGCGAAGCCAGCACCAGTTCCATGCGCAAATGCGCCAACTCGGATTCTTCCGGATCGCACTGCATGCCCAGATCCAGCTGCAAATCGATCGAACCAAATAGCAGGCGCTGCACCCGCTCCAGCTGTGCCAGCGCCCGCATGTTGGCAATCCCGGCGGCGCTTTCAATCAGCGGCAACAGCTGCTGGCCGGCGCCCAGGCGCGCGAGTACCGCTTGCACGTCATCCGGCTGCTCGGCCTTGGGCAAGACAATGCCGCCGGTCGCGGCCTGGCCCGCCAGCGCAATGTCGGCAGCGTGCCACGGCGTGCCTGCCGGATTGATCCTGATCCAGACATTGGACACTGGCGCGGCAAGCTGGTCGAGCCAGTCGGACAGTGCATCGCGCGCGCCATCCTTGGCGGCAGGCGCGACCGCATCCTCCAGGTCGATGATGACCGCATCGGCGCCGCTGCTGAGCGCCTTGGCAAAACGTTCGGGCCGGTCGCCCGGCACGAACAGATACGAGCGCGGCAGCGCCATCAGATCACTCCCTGCTTGCGCAGCGCCTTGATATCGGCCTTGGCGTAACCCAGGCCGGACAGGATCTCATCGGTATGCTCGCCGAGCGCCGGAATCGCATCCATGCGGTAGTCGAATGAATCGTTTTTGCCCGGCGGCAGCAGGGCCGGCAGCGGGCCGACCGGGGAATCGACCTCGACCCAGCGCTGACGCGCCGCCAGTTGCGGATGCAGCCACAGGTCTTGCATGGTATTGACGCTGGCATTGGCGATCTGCGCCTGCTCCAGGCGCGCCACCACCTGCTCGGCAGTCAGTTCGGCAAACTGTTCCAGAATCAGCCGTCGCAATTCGACGCGGTTGGCATGGCGCCGCGAATTGGAGGCAAAGCGGATATCTTCGACCAGTGCCGGGTTTTCCAGCACCTGCTCGCAAAACGATTTCCATTCGCGCTCGTTCTGCAAGCCGAGCATCACCGCTTTACCGTCGCCGGCTTCAAACGGACCATACGGGTAAATCGTCGCATGCGCCGCACCGGAACGCGCCGGCGGCGGCGCATTGTTATACGCGTAATACATTGGATAACCCATCCATTCGGCCAGCGCTTCCAGCATCGACACCTCGATGCGGCTGCCCTTGCCATCGCGGCCACGCTTGATCAGCGCCACCAGGATATTGCTGTAGGCATACATGCCAGCGGCAATATCGGCAATCGAATTGCCGGCTTTCGACGGATCTTCCTTGGTACCGGTTACCGACAGGAAACCTGCTTCGCTCTGGATCATCAGGTCGTATGCCTTTTTTTCGCGGTACGGTCCATCGTCGCCATAACCGGAAATATCACACATGATCAGGCCGGGATAGTCGGATTGCAGCGCAGCGGCCGACACGCCCAGTGCAGCGGCCGCGCCCGGCGCCAGGTTTTGCACCACCACGTCGGCTTGCGCCAGCAGCTTTTGCAGGATGGCCTTGCCTTCCGGCGCTTTCAGGTTCAGCGTCAGGCTTTCCTTGGAACGGTTGGTCCAGACGAAATGCGAAGCCATGCCGTCGACCCGTTCGTCATAACTGCGGGCGAAATCGCCGACGCCCGGGCGTTCGATCTTGATCACGCGCGCGCCGAGGTCGGCCAGCTGGCGGGTACAGAATGGCGCGGCAATCGCATGCTCCAGGCTGATCACGGTGACGCCTTCTAGTGGACGGGGTGCAGTCATTGATGCGATCTCTCAAAATAAATTGTTTGCAGATGTTTCAGTCAAGCCGAGCGTCGCGCCAAAGCAGTACGATGATCGGGTTCGAAGCAAGTCTGTACCAAGCGCTGCACTCCCACAATTGTGATTTTTAAAAGGGGGGCTTTGTGTATGTTGAAGCTCGATGCAGCTAACTGCATGGCGGCACTGGTTCAGCGGCCGGTTAAGCGAAACGGAATAATCACTTCGGCAATTGCGAAGTGCAACGGCGCACGGATGGGGGTAAATTACAAAATCAATTGATGCGGCCGCGCTTCATCAAGCGATCAGCAATGTCATGACTACCAACAACCGTATAGAGTTCGTTCATTCACAATGTCTTCAGGAGACAGCAACATGAAACTGCGTAATGCTTATATCGCAACATTCGCTAGCGCCATTGGCCTGGCCGCCCCACTTGCCCATGCCCAAAGCGTATCCGACAATGTCGTCAAGATCGGCGTGATCAGCGATGTCACCAGCGCTTATGCCGACATCGGCGGCAAGGGCTCGATTGCCGCCGCCAACATGGCCATCAAGGATTTCGGCGGCAAGGTGCTCGGCAAGCCGATCGAACTGCTGTGGGTCGACCATCAGAACAAGGCCGATGTCGGCTCCACCAAGGCACGCCAATGGTTTGACCAGGAAAAGGTCGACATGGTGATCGGCCTGGGCAATACCGCAGTGCACAATGCAGTTAACAATGTTGCCAAAGAAAAAAATAAAATTGTCATGAACACTGAAGCCGGTTCCAGTTCGATTACCGGGGAAAACTGTTCCGCCAATGTGGTCCACTATACCTACGATACCTATGCGCTGGCCAATACTACCGGCAAGGCAGTGGTTCAAAACGGCGGCAAATCCTGGTTCCTGGTAGCAGTCGACTATGCATTTGGTCAGGCGCTGTCGAGCGACGTGACGGCCGCAGTAAACCAGAATGGCGGCAAGGTGATCGGCAGCGTCAAGCATCCGCTCAATTCATCCGACTTTTCTTCCTACATGATGACCGCGCAGGGTTCCAAGGCGGATGTGATCGGCTTGGCCAATGGCGTCAACGACACCATCAATTCGATCAAGACGGCACGCATGTTCAAGATCACCGACAAGCAAAAAGTCGCGGCGATGATGCTGTTTATTTCCGATGTGCATGCGCTCGGGCTGGAAACCGCGCAAGACATGTTTGCCACCACCGCCTTTTACTGGGACCGCACGCCGGAATCGCGCGCCTGGTCACAGCGTTATTTCAAGGAAATGAAAAAGATGCCGACCATGGCGCAGGCCGGCACCTATTCAGCCGTGGCGCATTACCTGAAAGCGATCCAGAGCGCCGGCTCCGATGACACGGCTGCGGTGATGGCGGCGATGAAAAAAACGCCGATCAACGACTTTTTTGCCAAGGATGGCAAAATCCGTGAAGACGGCCGTATGGTGCATGATATGTACCTGATTCAGGTCAAGAAGCCGAGCGAATCCAAGACACCTTGGGATTACTACAAGGTAATCGCCACTGTTCCGGGCGACCAGGCATTCCGCCCACTGTCCGAAGGCAATTGCCCGCTGGTTAAGAAATAAACCTGGCAACGCGGGGCATGCACTGACAAGCGGTGCATGCCCCAAATGCATTTTGCTGCCGGCCATTGCCAATACTGGCCAGCACAATTGGCACACCATCCCGCTTTAAAGACGCAAGAGACGCAATGAAAATCAAAAAACTGCTGATTGCCAACCGTGGCGAAATCGCCATCCGGATTGCGCGTGCCGCATTCGAACTCGGCATTACCACGGTCGCGCTGTTTTCAGAAGACGATGCGCTGTCGCTGCATCGCCGCAAAACCGATGAGGCGCGCGGCTTGCAAGGATCCGGCGCAGTTGCCTATCTGGATATCGAACAAATCATCGCGATCGCGCGCGACGCCGGCTGCGACGCGATCCATCCCGGCTACGGCTTCCTCAGCGAAAATGCGCAGTTTGCCAGCCGCTGTGCCGAGGAAGGCATCATTTTTGTCGGCCCGCGCGCCGAAGTGTTGCAACTGTTTGGCGACAAGGTCGAAGCGCGTAACCTGGCGATTCGCACCAAGGTGCCGGTGGTGCCCGGCACCGAAGGCGCCACCAGCCTGCAGCAGGCGCACGACTTCTTTGCCGCGCTCGGCCGTGGCGGCGCGATGATGATCAAGGCAGTGTCCGGCGGCGGCGGACGCGGCATGCGCGCGGTGTACGCGCAAGACCAGATCGATGAATTGTATGCACGCTGCCAGTCGGAAGCCAAAGCCGCCTTCGGCAATGACGCCGTGTATGTCGAGCAGCTGGTGCAGAATGCCCGCCATATCGAAGTGCAGGTGATCGGCGACGGTTCCGGTCGCGTCACGCACCTGTGGGAACGCGAATGCACGATCCAGCGCCGCAACCAGAAAGTCATTGAAATCGCCCCGAGCCCGACCTTGCTGCCGGCAGTGCGCGAACGCATTACTGCGGCGGCCGTGCGGCTGGCCGAAGCGATTAAGTACGGCAGCCTGGGCACCTTTGAATTCCTGCTGGATGCCTCGACCGAAGGCGACAATGCCACCTTTGTTTTCATGGAAGCCAACCCGCGCCTGCAGGTCGAGCATACCGTGACCGAGGAAATCACCGGGGTCGACCTGGTCAAGTCGCAACTGCAGATTGCCGGCGGCAGCACGCTGGCCGACCTTGGCCTAACCCAGGAAGCAATCCGCAAGCCGAACGGGTTTGCCATCCAGCTGCGTATCAACATGGAAACCATGGCAGCCGATGGCAGCGCCATGCCGTCCGGCGGCACGCTGAGCGCGTTCGAGCCGCCGACCGGTCCCGGCATCCGCGTCGACACCTTCGGCTATACCGATTACACCACCAATCCGAACTTCGATTCGCTGCTGGCGAAACTGATTACGCATGCGCCGTTCGGCAGCTTTGCCGACCTGGTCGCGCGCACCTACCGCGCGGTCTGTGAATTCCGTATCCAGGGCGTGCCGACCAATATCGCATTCCTGCAAAACCTGCTGCGCCATCCGGATGTGATCGCTAACCGGGTCAATACCCGTTTCGTCGAAACCCATATCGCGGCGCTGGTGGGCGCACCTGCCGAGACCCACCAGAAACTGTATTTCGATACCAGCGACCAGGCCGGCAGCGCCGCGTCCGGCGCTGCCGGCAGCACCGGCGCCGGCGCCGCACCCGACCATACCACGCCGGTATGCACGCCGATGCAAGGCGTGATCGTCTGTGTCAACGTGGCCGAAGGCGATACCGTGTATGCCGGCCAGCAGGTTGCCGTGATCGAGGCGATGAAGATGGAACACATCGTCACCGCCGAGATCGACGGCATCGTGCGCCGCATCGACGTCAAAAAAGGCGATACGCTGTTCCAGAACCATCCGATGCTGTATCTGGAAGCGGCCGAACTGGAAGGCAGCCGTGAAATCGCGGCGGAAGACATTGATCCCGACTACATTCGCGCCGACCTGGCAGAAGTGCAGCAGCGCCACGCCGCCGGGCTGGATGCAGCACGTCCCGATGCCGTCGCGCGGCGCCGCAAGACCGGCCAGCGCACCGCCCGTGAAAACGTCAACGACCTGTGCGACGCCGACAGCTTTATCGAATACGGCGCGCTCACCTATGCCGCGCAGCGCGAGCGCTATTCGATTGAAGAATTGCAAAGGATTAGCCCGGCCGATGGCTTGATTACCGGCATCGGCGCCATCAACAGCGCATTGTTCGAGGATAGCAAGGCGCGCTGCATGGTGCTGGCCTACGACTACACGGTGTTTGCCGGCACCCAGGGCACCATGAATCACCACAAGATCGACCGCATGCTGCAGCTGGCAGAGCAATGGCAATTGCCGATCGTGCTGTTCGGCGAAGGTGGCGGCGGCCGGCCCGGCGATATCGAAAACCATACCGTGGCGATGCTCAACACCACCACGTTCATGAATTACGCCAAGCTGAGTGGCCTGGTGCCGCGCGTGTGCATCGTTTCCGGGCGCAGCTTTGCCGGCAACGCGGCGCTGGTCGGCTGCTCCGACGTCATCATTGCCACGGCCAATGCCACCGTCGGCATGGGTGGTCCGGCCATGGTCGAAGGCGGCGGACTGGGCGTATTCCCGCCCGAGCAAATCGGCCCGGCCAGCGTGCAGGGTCCGAACGGCGTGTTCGATATCGTGGTCAAGGATGAAGCCGCCGCAGTGGCTGCTTCCAAGCAATACCTGTCTTACTTCCAGGGCGCGACTGCGGAGTTCAGCTGCAGCGACCAGCGCCTGCTGCGCCAGATGATTCCGGAAAACCGCCTGCGCGTGTACGACATCCGCAAGGTGATCGACGCGCTTGCCGATGCCGATTCGGTGCTGGAACTGCGCCGCGAATTCGGCGTCGGCATCATCACCGCATTCATCCGCATCGAAGGCCGCCCGATGGGCTTGCTGGCCAATAATCCGGCCCACATGGGCGGCGCCATCGATGCCGATGCCGCCGACAAGTCCGCCCGCTTCATGCAATTGTGCGATGCCTTCGACATTCCGATGCTGTCGCTATGCGACACGCCCGGCTTCATGGTCGGCCCGGATGCGGAAAAGACCGGCATGGTGCGCCATGTGTCGCGCATTTTCGTGGTGGCTGCCAGCATTACGGTGCCGTTCTTTTCGATCGTCTTGCGCAAGGGCTATGGCCTGGGCTCGATCGCCATGACCGGCGGCAGCTTCCATGCACCGTTTTTCACGGTGTCCTGGCCGAGCGGCGAATTCGGCGCAATGGGGATCGAAGGCGCCGCCAAGCTCGGTTATCGCAAGGAACTGGAAGCCATCAGCGACCCGGCACAGCGCCAGGCCTTGTTTGAAAAACTGGTGGCTGCTTCGTATGAAAAAGGCAAGGCGATCAGCATGGCAGCGTACCTGGAGATCGATGATGTGATCGATCCAGCCGAGTCGCGGAAATGGATTGCACGCGGACTGCGCTCATTGCCGCCGAGCATGCCGCGCGCCGGCAAGAAACGCAATTTTGTAGATACCTGGTAAGTCTGGCATGGCCAGTCAAGACTAATTTTTTGGAGAGCATGAATGAGCACGATCCTGATCGATAATAAATGGACTGCAGCAAGCAGCGGCGAAACCATCGAGGTTCTCAACCCGTGCAATGCTGAAGTATTTACCGCGATTTCACGCGGCACCGCCGAAGATATCGACCGCGCAGTCGCTGCCGCCCGGCGCGCGCTGGATGGCGCGTGGGGCAAGCTGACTGCGACCGAACGCGGCCGCCTGATGCAAAAGCTGGCGCAGCTGATTATCGACAATACTGAAAAAATTGCGCAGATCGAAGCACGCGATACCGGCAAGCCGATCACCGCAGCGCGGGTCGACGTCGGCGTGGTGGCGCGCTACTTTGAATTTTATGGAACTGCCGCCGACAAGGTGCACGGCATGACGATCCCGTTCATGAATGACTACAATGTGCGCGTCGAACGGGTGCCGCATGGCGTCACCGCGCATATCATTCCGTGGAATTATCCAGCCCAGATGTTTGGCCGCACGCTGGCGCCGGCGCTGGCGATGGGCAATGCAACGGTGCTCAAGCCGTCCGAAGACGCCTGCCTGTCCGGCATCGAAATCGCCAAGCTGGCGATCGAAGCCGGTTTTCCGCCGGGCGCGATCAACCTGGTCACCGGCTACGGCCACGAAGCCGGTGCTGCCTTGACTGCGCATCGCGGCATCGACTTCGCCACCTTTACCGGCTCGCCCCAAGTCGGCATCATGGTGCAGCAGGCGACCGCGCTTAACAGTATTCCCTGTGTGCTGGAACTGGGTGGCAAATCGCCGCAAATCGTGTTTGAGGATGCCGACATGAGCAAGGCAGTGCCGATGATTGTCAAGGCGATCGTGCAAAATGCCGGGCAAACCTGTTCGGCCGGCAGCCGGCTGCTGGTGCAGGAAAGCATTTACGACAAATTCGTCGGCCTGGTGGCTGAGCGCTTTGGTGCCACCCGCATCGGCGCGCCGGACATGGATCTGGATTGCGGCCCGATCGTCAACAAGAAACAATTCAATCGGGTGCAGCAATTCATCAATGACGCGAAGGCTTCCGGCGTGCCTTTGATTGCGCAAGGACAGCTGGCGCCGAACCTGCCGAAAGACGGTTATTTCATCGCGCCCGCCTTGTTTGGCCCGGTGCCGCGCGACCATACGCTGGCCCAGGATGAAGTCTTCGGACCGGTGTTGTCGGTGATTCCATTCAAGGATGAAGCCGATGCCATCGCGCTGGCCAATGCCACCGATTACGGCTTGGTCACCGGCATCTGGACCGAGAATGGCAGCCGGCAATCCAGGGTTGCCAAGCAAGTACACAGCGGTCAAGTCTATATCAATTGCTACGGCGCCGGAGGTGGCGTCGAATTGCCATTCGGCGGGGTCAAGCGCAGCGGCCATGGTCGCGAAAAAGGCTTCCTGGCGCTGGAAGAGATGAGCACGACCAAGACGATTGTGCAAAACTATAGTTAAGCTGCGATCCGCTGCCCGGCCAGCACCTAGCCGGGCTTCCTGCAAGATGGAGCAAATCGGAACAAGCCGCCACTTACGGCTTCATCATCGATAACGAGATTGAAAGAGAAACCATGAAAACACGTGCCGCCGTGTTATACCAGCTGGATTCGAAGGCGCCGTACGCCAACAGCAAGCCGCTGCAGATTACCGAGGTGCAACTGGACGCACCCGGCCCCGGCGAAGTATTGATCAAGATGCAAGCCGCCGGGCTGTGTCACTCCGACTTGTCGACCATCAACGGCAACCGGCCGCGCCCGGTGCCGATGGCGCTCGGTCATGAAGCCTCCGGCCGGGTGCTGGAGGTCGGCCCCGGCGTCACCGATCTCAAGACCGGCGACCTGGTGGTATTGGTATTCGTGCCCAGCTGCGGCCATTGCCTGCCTTGCGCGGAAGGCCGTCCGGCGCTATGCGAACCGGGCGCCGCAGCCAATGGCAAGGGCAGCTTGTTGTCAGGCGGCTTCCGCATCCATGACCAGCAAGGCCATCAAGTGCATCACCACGTCGGCGTGTCCGCATTCGCCGAGCATGCGGTGGTATCGCGCAATTCCTGCGTCAAGATC
The DNA here is from genome assembly GCA_036675285.1 of Paucimonas sp. Lineage (GTDB taxonomy): Bacteria > Pseudomonadota > Gammaproteobacteria > Burkholderiales > Burkholderiaceae_D > Paucimonas. The sequence goes on from JAKFFK010000263.1 coordinate 9,005, forward strand.
GAAGCCGATATCGACCCGATCGAAGCCGCGTTGTTCGGCTGCGCGGTACTGACCGGCGTCGGCGCCGCGATCAACACTGCGCGCGTGCAAGCCGGCACCACTGCCGCGGTATTCGGACTGGGCGGCGTTGGCTTGTGCGCAATGCTGGGCGCACTTGCGTCCGGCGCACGTGAAGTCATCGGCATCGATCTGCACGACAGCAAACTGGAAGTCGCCAAGTCACTCGGCGCCACCGCAGTCTTCAATGCGCGCGATCCGGATCTGGTCGACAAGGTCAAGTCGCTGACCAAGGGCGGCGTCGATTATGCATTCGAGATGGCAGGCTCGACCCAAGCCATGGAAAGCGCTTACCGCGTCACCCGGCGCGGCGGCACCACTGTGACTGCCGGTCTGCCGCATCCAGATGCCAAATGGAACCTGCAGCAATTGAGCCTGGTCGCGGAAGAACGCACCGTCAAAGGCAGCTATATCGGCTCGTGCGTGCCGATGCGCGATATCCCGCGCTATATCGGACTGTACCAGGCCGGCAAGCTGCCGATCGACAAGCTGATGGGCGAGCGCCTGCAACTGGAAGACATCAATCGCGGCTTCGACCGGCTGGATGCGGGCGAAAGTCTGCGCGACGTGATTGTTTTTCCACAGTAATTTTTGCAATCAAGGCAAAGTAAAAAAATGGGCCAGGCGCCACAAGCGCCTGACCCATTTTTTATTGGCTGGCGTGAATAGTGAACCGCTCAGAACAATTCGGCATAACCATTGTTCAACACCAGCGTGTCGCGCTCCAGTGCCCTTGAGCGGAAAAACACCTGCTTGCCGCGCTTCCAGATTTCGGTGCGGATGGTTTCGCCAGGAAATACCGGCGCGGAAAAGCGTGCATTGATCACCTTGAGCCGCGCTGCATCGTAGCCGCAGCAGGTTTTCAAAATGGCGTGACCGGCCACGCCGAACGTGGCCAAACCATGCAGAATCGGCCGCGGAAAACCGGCTGCCTGCGCCACTGCAGGATCGGCATGCAGCGGATTGTAATCGGCCGACAATCGGTAAATCAGTGCCATGTCGGGCCGGGTCGGCAAGTCGCAAACCATGTCGGGCGCCGTCAGCGGAATTACTGCCGGTACTGCGGTGATGTCATCGCTGGGCTGGCCATTGGCAGCATAGCCGCCATTGCCGCGGCAGAAAACCACCTGGCTGACGGTGGCCAGCAGCGTGCCGGTGGTTTTTTCGGACACCAGCGTTTCGAATACCACCAGCGCGCCCTTGCCGGCACCCTTGTCGGTCACGCTCTTGACCCGGGTGCGGCCGATGACGGTTGCGGCCGCCGGCAATGGCTGGTGGATCGTGACATTCTGCTCGCCGTGCACCACCTTGATCCAATCGACACCGGTGGCCGGATTTTGCATCCAGAAGCCGGGATAGCCGAGTACTACTGCCATGCTCGGCACAGCCTGCAGATTTTTTTCATAGACGAAGCGCAGCTGGTTTTCATCCAGCGGATCGGCGCCGAACCCCAGGCCGAGCGCATACAGGATCGTGTCCTTTTCGGTATACGTCTGTTCCAGGTCCGGGAAAGGCCAGTTTTTGATTTTGTGATAATCGAATTCGGCTGTCATGGGAACTCCGCTCAAATCACTCACACCGGGTCCCAGCTGAACACGTCGCCGGAGCGCTCCAGACCGAAGAATGAGGATTTCAGCGCCGGCATCGCATGCTCGGCAATGCTTTCCGCAGTCCAACCTTCGGAACGGTGCACCGAGCGGATCGGGCGCGGCTGGCTCATCAGGAAAATTTCATTGTTACGCACCGAAAAGACCTGCGCATTGACGTGGCTCGCGGTGTCGCTCGCCAGGTACACCGCCAGCGGCGCGATCTTGGCCGGCGTCATCTGCTTGATCAATTCCACTTCCGCCTTGCCTTCCGGGGTATCGGTCGGAATCGAGCTGACCATGCGGCTCCAGGCAAACGGCGCGATGCAATTCGAGCGCACATTGTAGCGTTCCATATCCAGCGCAATCGATTTCGACAAGGCGGTCACGCCCAGCTTGGCGGCGGAATAATTGGCTTGACCGAGATTGCCGACCAGCCCGGACGTGGAGGTCATGTGGATCAGGTTACCGGAAGCCTGTTCCTTGAAATGCAGCGCGGCTGCCTTGCTCATGAAAAAGGCACCGTACAGATGCACCTTCAGCACGGCATCCCATTCCTCGATGCTCATCTTGTGGAAAAAGCGGTCGCGCAGGATGCCGGCATTATTGACCACGCAATCGATGCGCCCGAAAGCGTCGACTGCGGTAGCGATAATGCGTTCGGCGCTGGCGGCTTCGGAAACGCTGTCGGTGTTGGCCACCGCGTCGCCGCCGGCAGCCTTGATCTCTTCAACCACTTTCTGCGCCGGACCGGCGTCCAGCCCCTCGCCCGACAGCGATGCGCCGATGTCGTTGACCACCACCTTGGCGCCGTACTTTGCCATTTGCAGTGCGATATCGCGGCCGATGCCGCCGCCGGCGCCGGTGACAACGACAACCTTGCCTTCAACCATTTTATTAGTGGTCATGTAATTGCTCCGTATGCTGAATGTTAGAAATGTACTCGCCTTGCATTGTTTTACAGGGCCGCCTCGGTACCCAGGATCGCAGTAGCCTGGGCTGACAGCAAGCCGCCGTTGCCATGCACCACCGCGGTTTGCGCGCCGGCGACCTGGCGCTCGCCGCCTTCGCCGCGCAGCTGGCGCACCGCTTCGATGGCGATGAACATGCCATACATGCCGGGATGCACGCAGGACAAGCCGCCGCCATTGGTATTGACCGGCAAGTGGCCGCCCGGTGCAATCCCGCCATTGGCGACAAACGCACCGCCTTCGCCTTTCTTGCAAAAGCCCAGATCTTCCAGGAACAGGATGGTGTTGATGGTGAAGGCATCGTACAGTTCGACCACGTCGATATCGCTCGGCTTCATGCCGGCCATCGCAAAGGCGCGTTCGCCCGATTCCTTGGCAGCGGTTACCGTCAAGTCCGGCATCGACGAGATTTGCCGGTGCCAGATGGCGGTGGCATTGCCGAGTACATAGACCGGTTTTTGTTTCATATGCCTGGCGCGGTCGGCCCGGGTTATCACATAGGCGCCGGCACCGTCGGACACCATGCAGCAATCGCGCAGCGACAAGGGATCGGCGACCATACGTGCATTAAGTACTTCCTCGATGGTCAGCGGGTCGCGCATGAAGGCTTCCGGATTGCGTTGCGCCCACTGGCGTGCGGCGACCGCCACTTCCGCCAGGTCGCGCCGGGTGGTGCCGTACTGGTGCATGTGGCGCGCCGCGGCCAGCGCATACGAACTCACGATATGCGACTGATACGGCACTTCGAACGGTTGCGGATCGAGCGGCGCGCGCAGGGTTTCCTGTTGCGCGCGGTTCATCACATTGGTGCGCTGCGTGCTGCCGTAACAGACCAGGATGTTATCGCACAGGCCGGCGTTCAATGCCAGCATCGCCGGCATCATGTGCGACACGAAACTGCAGCCGCCAATCATGGTGCTGTCGACAAATTTTGGGCGTATCCCCAGATACTCGACAGTCGGCAGCGCCCACATGCTGGCGCCGACGCTGGCGGTAGTGATGCCGTCGATATCGCGCATCGACAGGCCGGCATCGGCCACTGCCTTCTGTGCCGCCTCGACCATGATTTCCATATCGGTGCGGCCATGCGCCTCGCCGATGCCTGCCTGGCCGACACCGACGATGGCGACCGATCCTCTCATGTTATTCGTCATTATTTACCCTCCCCGGCCGGGTGAAACACCACCAGCGGCGCGCCATTGTCTTGAATAATACTGGCCGAGACCTGCATGCCGATCTTTACTTCTTCAGCGGCAATGCCTTCGACCCGGCTCATCATGCGCGGGCCTTCCGCCAGATCGATCAATGCGACATTCAGGTTGCCGCCAGCTTCCGGCTTGCGACGCAACACCGTGGTCGAATACACAGTACCCTTGCCGCTTGGCGCGACCCAGGTCAGGTCAGACGAGCCGCAATGGGTACAAATCACCCGCGGGAAAAAGATATGCTGCGCGCATGCGCCGCAACGCTGAATCTGGAATTTCCCTGCCTTCAAGGCATCGTGATACGCCTTTTCCGGGCCATCACCTTCGAATACCGTCGCCGACATCGTCATGTTGAATTACCTCTTAAAAAATATCTATTTATCTATTCGGAAAAATTGCCATGCATTCCGCAAGCCCGGTTTCGGCTACGGCAGCAGATATCCGATTTTTTCGCTGTGTCCGATTTGCCAGATCGCGTCACAGGCGCTGCGCACTTCGGCTGGCGTGGCCGCATGACTGAATGCAGCCAGGCGCAATGCCTTTTGCTCGATTTCGTCACGCGACAAGGTATTGCCCGGATCACCCTTGGGTTCATCGACCCGTCCGCTCAGGGTACGGCCATCGAGCGTGGTGACGGTCACCTTGCCGATCCAGCGCGCCGGATAGGCGCCATCGACTTCCGGATCGAGCTGCATGCTGACCTTGTTGCGGAAGGCGAGCACGGCCGGCGCCTTGAACGACGCATCGAAATCGGCCACCGAAGCGCTGCCATGCACCGCCACCAGCCCCAGCACGGTGCCCATCGAGAATTTTGCCTGATGCACGGTCACCGGATCGACCACCGGACCCAGCACATCGATCGCGCCCTGATGCACCCGCGCCACAACCGACGCGATCTGCGCCGGCACCAGGCCATGCTGCGTCATCACCTGCAGCAAGGCATCGGCAGCCGGATGGGTATGGCGGCACGATGCATGATATTTAAACGAGACTTCGGCCACCGTCCAGCGGCTCAACAAGCCATCGGTCAGTTTGGCGACATCGGCATCGGTCGACATGCCGGCGCCCATGCCTTGTGCGCCTTCGAGTATCTGTTTGGCGCCCTTGAAGCCATCCTGCGCCAGATAGGCGGCGAACAAGCCGCTGCCGGCGGCGTGCGCAGTGTGCAGCTGTTTGGAATCGGCTGCATCGCGCAGGAATTCCCACAGCCCTGCGGCCTGGGTGCCGGCCGAACCGATTGCATCCTGCATCTGCTCCGGCGTCAGTTGCAGCAGACGGCCGACCGCCACTGCCGCCGCAATCGAACCAGCGGTGCCGGTGGTGTGGAAGATTTTGTAATGCGATCGGCCGAGGAATTCGCCGACGCGGATGCCCACTTCGTAGCCGGCTACCGATGCCACCAGCACCTCGCGCCCGGAACTGCCGAGCGCCTGGGCTGCTGCCAGCACGGCGGGAAACACTACGGCCGCCGGATGGAACACCGAGCCGTTATGGACATCGTCCTGCTCGATGAAATGCGAGGCCGCGGCATTGACCATTGCCGCGAACAGCGGTGTAGTGCGGCGTCGCGAAATCAAGACTTCGGACGGCCCGGTGCCACCCATCTGTTGCGCAAAGCGTTCAATGCTTTCCACCGGACGCGCGCCCTTGCCGGCCAATGCCGATCCGAACCAGTCGAGCATCAAATCTTCCGTACGGCGCAAAACGTCGGCCGGGATCTGCTCGTAAAGCAGCCCGGCCGCAAAAAGCGCCAGTTTGGCGCTGGGAGAAATCTGCTCTGCCATAGTCAGTGATCGATTCTGAAAAGTTTAAAAGGAGCGCGGCAAGCCGAGCACATGCTCGGCCACATGCGACAGAATCAGGTTGGTCGAAATCGGCGCAACCTGGTACAGCCGGGTTTCGCGGAACTTGCGTTCCACATCGTATTCGCAGGCAAAGCCAAATCCGCCATGGAACTGCAGGCAGGCATTGGCTGCTTCCCAAGAAGCATCGGCGGCCAGCATCTTGGCCATGTTAGCTTCTGCGCCGCATGGCTGCTTGGCGTCAAACAAGGCGCATGCCTTAAATCGCATCAGGTTGGCGGCTTCCAGATTGACATAAGCTTTGGCGATCGGAAATTGCACGCCCTGGTTCTGTCCGATCGGCCGGCCGAACACCACCCGCTCCTTGACGTACTTGGTTACCTTGTCGATGAACCAGTAGCCATCGCCAATGCATTCAGCGGCAATCAGCGCGCGCTCGGCATTGAGCCCATCAAGAATATATTTGAAACCCTTGCCTTCTTCACCGATCAGGTTTTCCACCGGAATTTCCAGGTTGTCGAAGAACAGCTCATTGGTTTCATGGTTGACCATGTTGGGAATCGGCTGCACTGTCATGCCATTGCCGATGGCGGTGCGTAAGTCGACCAGGAAGATCGACATGCCTTCCGATTTTTTGGTGACTTCGGCCAGCGGCGTGGTGCGCGCCAGCAGGATCATCAGGTCGGAGTGCTGAATGCGCGAGATCCAGACTTTCTGGCCATTGACCACATAGCGGTCGCCCTTCTTTACTGCGGTGGTCTTGATCTTGGTGGTATCGGTGCCGGTGGTCGGCTCGGTCACCGCCATCGATTGCAGGCGCAATGCGCCACTGGCGATCTTTGGCAGGTATTCATTTTTTTGTGCAACGGAACCGTGCCGCAGCAGCGTGCCCATGTTGTACATCTGGCCATGGCAGGCGCCGGAATTGCCGCCGGAGCGATTGATTTCTTCCATGATCACCGACGCCTCGGTCAAGCCCAGGCCGGAGCCGCCGTATTCCTGTGGAATCAGCGCTGCCAGCCAGCCAGCCTTGGTCAACGCATCCACGAATGTTTCCGGATACGCACGCGCCTCATCGACCTTGCGGAAATATTCAGCCGGATAATTCGAGCAAAGATCACGCACTGCTTCGCGCAAATCCTGGTATTCGTCTGGTTTATTTAACATGTAGGTTGTCCTGTGTACTTGATTGAATCTGGAAGGCAGTTCTCAGCCGAGCGTAGCCGTGGCGCTCATCGCCAGCCAGCCATCGGCATTCTGTGCCCACAACTCGACTGACTTGCCATCATCGGACGGCTTGCCGCATACGGTAAAGTCGGCGGTATCGAACAGCGGACTGATTGCGCGGAATGCAAAACCGGTCACCACTGCATCCGGCAATTCACGGCGCAGCAAATCCAGCAGCAGCGTCGCAATCAGCGGACCATGCACCACCAAACCTGGATAGCCTTCGACCGTGCTTGCATAATCGCGGCTGTAATGGATCAGGTGGGAATTGAAGGTCAGCGCCGAATAACGAAACAGCAAAACCGGGTCCGGATGAATCCCGTGCTGCCAGCGCGGATTCTGCGGCGCGGCGACCGGTTTGGCGGGCGGCGCATCGGCTGCGGGCATGTCGCGGTACACGATATCGTGCTCTTCCGTGATCGCCACGCCGGCATCATTGCTGATTTCATGGCGCACCATCACGAATACCAGCGCGCCGCTGCGGCCCTGCTTGCCATCGACGCTGATGATGCGGGAAGAGCGCGTGATTGCATCGCCCACCTTGAGCGGTGCGTGAAACGTCAGCCGGCCACCGGCCCACATACGCCGCGGCAAGGGCACCGGTGGCAAAAATCCGCCGCGTCGTGGATGCCCGTCCGGTCCGGCTTCGTCGTGCCGGCTGATCGGCAAAAAATACAGCCAGTGCCACAGCGACGGCAGCGCAGCGCCCGCCTGCGGCAGTTCCGGCGCCAAGTCGAGCGTGGCGGCCAGGGCTGCCACCGGCACTGCCGTGATTTGATCGTCACGGCGCTCGGTGCGGTCGATCCATTGCTGCAAGTGGGCGATGTCGAGCTGCATAATGTTTTGATACTGAAAGGTTTGAAAGTGAAAATGCTATTTATCGTAGAATGTCCGAATTGGATATTCATTACAATTCACTTTTCGCAAAGAGGGAATTAGCTTTGGCTTAACCTGGCATTTGCCCGATACCGCCGCTTCACGGAAAAACCCATGTCGATGCAGTTTGATTTTGTTGACCTGCGCTTATTTGTCTATATCGCAGAAGAAAAAAGCCTGACCCGCGCCGCGGTCAAGGCACATATGTCGCTGCCCGCAGCCAGCATGCGCATCAAGAACCTCGAGCAATCGATCGGTGCGCCGCTGCTGAACCGGGTCAGCCAGGGAATTACGCTGCGCCCGTCCGGCCAGGCCTTCTTGCACCACGCGCGCCAGGTGCTGAATCAGGTTGAAATCCTGCGCGCCGATTTGCAGGAATATGCAAAAGGCATCAAGGGACATGTGCGGATCATTGCCAACACCACTGCGATGACTGAATTTCTGCCGGATGTGCTGCGCACGTTTCTGGTCAGCCACCCCGACGTCAATATCGACCTCAGTGAAAAACTCAGTAATGAAATCGTGCGCGCGGTCAGCACCGGCGTTACCGATATCGGCATCGTCGCCGGCACGGTCAATACCGAAGGCTTGCATGTAGTGCCCTACCGCAATGACCGGCTGATCCTGGCGGTTGCCGATTCGCATCCACTGGCGCAAAGAAGCGAGATCGCGTTTGAAGAAACCATGGATTACAACTACATTGCGCTGCACGAGGGCAGTGCCATTCATTCATTCCTGAACCGCGAAGCCAACGAATTGCACAAACAGTTGAAAATCCGGATTCAGGTTGGCAGCTTTGAAGCGGTCTGCCGGATGATTGAAGCCAATGTCGGCATCGGTATCCTGCCCGAATCAGCGGCGCGCCGGCATGCGAAGAACCTGCCGATCAAGCTGATCCGCCTGAGCAATGCCTGGGCAATACGCAATCTGCTGATTTGCGTGCGCGAACTCGAATCGCTGCCGTATTTTGCCAATGAACTGATCGACCTGATGATTGAAGACAGCAAGAATGCAGAGCTCGATGAGTGATGCATAAGGTTCACCGCGTGTTCCTTGTGCACCGCGGTTTTTCTAACCGAGCTCGGCCGCCAGCTGCGGCACCACCTCGAACAGGTCGCCGACGATGCCGTAATCGGCCACGCTGAAAATCGGCGCTTCCGCATCCTTGTTGATCGCCACGATCACTTTCGAATCCTTCATCCCGGCCAGATGCTGGATCGCCCCGGAAATCCCGACCGCAATATATAGTTGCGGCGCGACGATCTTGCCGGTTTGTCCGACCTGCCAGTCGTTGGGCACATAACCGGCATCCACCGCAGCACGGGATGCGCCCATGGCGGCATTCAACCGGTCGGCCAGCGGCTCCAAGATCTTGAAATTGTCGCCCGAGCCCATGCCGCGCCCGCCCGACACAATCACCTTGGCTGCCGTCAATTCGGGACGGTCGGATTTGGCCAATTCGCGCGACACGAAGCTGGACTTGCCAAAGTCGGCTGCCGCTGGAATGGTTTCCACGGTTGCAGTGCCGCCCTCGGCCGCCGCATCGAAACCGGTGGTGCGCACGGTAATGACCTTGATCGGGTCGATCGATTGCACGATTGCAATGGCATTGCCGGCATAGATCGGCCGCTCGAACGTGTCGGGACTATCGATGCGGGTGATTTCGGAAATCTGACCGACATCGAGCTTGGCGGCCACTCGTGGGGCAATGTTCTTGCCGTAGGCGGTGGCCGGGGCCAGGATATGTGAATAATTGCTTGCCAACGCCAGCACCTGGGCGGCGACGTTTTCGGTCAAGCCATCGGCAAAGTATGGCGCATCGGCGACCAGCACCTTGACTACACCGGCCAGTTTGGCAGCGGCTTCGGCAGCTGCGCCGCAGTTGTGGCCGGCAATGAGGACATGGACGTCGCCGTCGCATTGCAGCGCAGCGGTGACGGTATGGGCGGTGCTGCCCTTGAGGGAAGCGTTGTCGTGTTCGGCAATGACGAGTGCAGTCATGGTGGTTCCTTGTCTGAAGCGGGATGGCGCGCAGCGCCGGCCCCCGTATGTCAATTGAATATCGTGATTGAAGCGGCAGGCTGAATGCTTACTGGATGACCTTGGCTTCGTTTTTCAGCTTGGCTACCAGCGTGGCCACGTCCGGCACGATGATGCCGGCGCTGCGCTTGGCCGGCTCGACTACCTTCAATGTCTTCAATCGGGGCGCTACATCCACGTTCAAGTCGGCCGGCTTGACCACGTCCAGTGTCTTTTTCTTGGCCTTCATGATGTTGGGCAAGGTCACGTAACGCGGCTCATTCAGGCGCAGGTCGGTGGTGATAATGGCTGGCAGGGTCAATGACACGGTTTCCAGGCCGCCGTCGACTTCGCGGGTCACCTTGACCTGATCGCCTTCGATGGTGACTTTGGAAGCAAAGGTGGCTTGCGGCCAGTCCAGCAGCGCTGCGAGCATTTGCCCGGTCTGGTTGCAATCGTCATCGATGGCTTGCTTGCCGAGGATGATCAGTTGCGGCTGCTCCTTGTCTGCCAGCGCTTTCAAGAGTTTGGCGACCGCCAGCGGCTGCAGCTCAAGATCCGCTGCAGTCTCGACCAGGATGGCGCGATCGGCGCCAATGGCCATGGCGGTGCGCAAGGTTTCCTGGCATTGGGTCACGCCGCAGGACACTGCGATGACTTCGGTGGCGTGGCCGGCTTCTTTCAAGCGCATGGCTTCCTCGACGGCGATTTCATCGAACGGGTTCATGCTCATCTTGACATTGGCAGTATCGACACCCGAACCATCGGACTTGACGCGGACCTTGACGTTGTAGTCGACTACGCGCTTGACTGGCACCAAAACTTTCATAGCTTTGCCTTTAGAAGATCAATTGACGAAAACTGAGAGCATTTAACAAAATGGGGCCGCAACGCGGGCCTGTTTTCATTATCTTAAATGCTAT
>JAKFFK010000166.1:0-77251 GCA_036675285.1 Paucimonas sp.
GATTGTGATTCCTGTTGTCGCGGGTTCGAGCCCCGTCGATCGCCCCACTTGATTTTCCTTCCCCATAATATTTGCTGAATTTCCCTGCGCCTTGGCATGCCTGGACTTGGCTTGTCAGTTTGGGCACGCATGCGAGCCGTGATGCCGATTGCATACGCAATCAATAATCAAACGCACTATCGTAAGGGATGCTGTAGAAATGACTCTTTCCCAGCATCGCGCTGTTGATATCTGCTTCTGATTTGACCGAGAGATCCTTGATGTTGTAAGCCAGCTTGTGACTGGTATGCAAGGACGTGACGAACGGCGCTGCCTCGATGTCGAATGCGATGCCTTGCACGCCAGCTTGTTCCATGACCGGCAAAATCTCTTCTCCAAAGCGCCTGCACTCAATTTGCTTTGGCCGCTTCGCGCAACCAATGCCAAACTCGGCCGGCAATGCATAGAATAATTTATAGCCAGCGCTGGCAAGCCTGCGCAGCTGCGTCTTGTCGACGCCATCAAAATGGGCGATTTCGATGACTACCCGATCCCGCCGCGCCGGTTCGAATAAGCGGTTTAGCTGGTCATGCAGCAAGCCCAGATTTTTTTCCTGTGGATTACTGACACTTAAAAGCAACTGGCCCGATATGACTGGCCCGAACCGGATCAAATCCTCCAGCTTCAAAAAATTATTGTCTTGCGGCGGGCGATATGCATACAGATTGCCTGAATCGGCATCAATTGTGATGTCGACTTCAATGCAATTGAAGATTTGTGCGGCTTCGCGGTATTTCAGCAAGCTATTGGTACGATACGAGCATATTTTGTTTTTCTCGTCCGGCGGAAAAGCATTGTAGATACGGCGCTTGCGATAATAATCATGCCCCTGGTTCAACAGTGCATAGCTGCGTGACGCATCTTCATCATCGACCGCCAGAATAAACTGATTGCCGCGGATATCCGTACGCCGCAATGCATAGCGCTTGGGAACATGCAGACCTTCACTGAAAACCGACAGTAGACTGCGTTCCCTACTGGCGACCCCGGCCAGATCAAGCAATGTATCGGCCAACCATTCTGTACTATAGGGTTTGTCCTTGTTCGCCAATGCCGCACGGTACAAATCCGGATAAGCCTGCTTGGCTGCGGCGTTAAAATAAATCAAAAACGGAATTTCGATATGGCGAAAACTGTTTTTACGCGAATCGTGACCAGTGCCCTCGAACACCTCTTCACCATGGTCAGAAAAATAGAGGAAGACAATCGGCGTCGGCCGTTGTGCAATATCATCAATTACTTTGCGTAGGTTTTTAGAAATATAAGACATCACCGAGTCATAACAGCCGATATCCTTCATGCGCTGATCGATGTCGCCAATATACACATTACCAAACATCGCCTTTTGCGACAGGCGTGGCGCAGTTTGTCCGGTTGCCTGTCGCTCTTCGAGCGGAATATTTTTGCAATAGTCGCCATGCCCCGCATACGAATGCAGGAACATCATTTGATGACGTTGATTTAAATTCCCGGCATGCTGCTGATAAGCATCAATTAATACCTTGTCGGTTTTTCGGATTTGATTGAAATAGCTTCGAGGCGAATTGTTCAGGATTTTGGTATGGCTAGCGTGCTTTCCGAATAACTCGGAATTCCAATCCCAATGACCAGCCAGATTCTGGTTCGAGATCCAGTACGTTTCTATTCCAAAATGCTTTAACAAGGCAATGCTGTTTGCGCGATGCACATCCTTGACCAGCAGGAACTGGTCCTGATAGGGGTCCCGGCTCAAGCTGAAAGCCCGGTACAAGGATGGGAAAGTATGCGAAAACGAAGTGATCACGTCGGTATAGAGGATCAAATCATTTTTTATTTCCTGCAATGAATCCGGCAATACCGAGCGGCGATTATAGATAGGCAGGTTTTCCCTGGAAGTCGATTCACCAATATAAACCACGACATTCGGCCCATCGCGCTTTTTTTCCAGTGCATGCAATGTCTGGGCAGTGGAATCATCCAACCGGTGTTTGAAATGGTGGATCGGATGGTAATTTGTCGACAGTTGATACAGGAAAGTCACTATCGTGGCCAGATAAATGACCGCAATAATTTTTAGCGCACGCCGGACATCAGCAAGTTGTGCCGTGCCATGCTCGCCGCGCAAGGAAAATACATACACTGGAATCAATAGAAGCGGCGCAAACAGGACAATTGCTTCCTTCACGCTCACATTGGCAGACAACAGATAAGAACGCGTGAAGTCACTGGCTTCCTGTGCATTGGTATGGATCAACTCGGCCATTGAGTCGGTACCCATGTTTTCGAATTTACCTTTTGCCAGCAGCGTTAGTATGAAGAGCGTCAAAAAGAAAACCAGGATTGACTTGCAGCGACGAGGTTTGTGAAAACCAAGCACACTGACGATGATTGTCAGCATCAAGCCGATCACCAATAAGAAACTGATCTGATCTACCTTGTCGATCACATGAATGATCCGTTCAGCTTGGTCGAGCTGATATAAATAGGCAAGGTTCGACTGCAACACGGCAGCCATAGCAATCAATATGGCCGCAGCGCTTGCAGTAATCGTAAAAAAATGTTTCTTCAATATTTCCATCTGATGCTCCACATACTTCATTACTGGTGCAGTTGATGGAATTCCGGTATTGCAGAAAATATTGTTTCCTGCTGCATGCGCGCATCAACATTGTCTGTCATGCGGCACCATTCTCTTTAATCCGCGCCGAGTGGGCGGGCAAAAAGAAATATTGCGTCCGTCCTGCCATTTTTTATCGGCAACTGCAGCGTTTGGTTGACATGATGGATTGCCGTTTTTTATTCCAATCGATTCATGGAGTGGGCAATGTCATGCTCTTGTCATAATCGACTAAGCAAAAAAATGATCGTTCGCGACACTCATCGCATTCTTGCGACAGCTCGGATAATCATGCGATAAATTGGATTAGGATCAAACGAAACTGCATCTGGCGATCAAGCGTTCAGTTCATGACGATGTGCCGAGTGACATCGCATGCACTTCACAGCTTTGTTGGTTCTGAAAAATTACTTTGCTGACCAAATAAAACCTTTGCCACTGCATGCTTTTTAAGCGCGCCGGATGTCGCGGGCCAAGCGCAAATGAGGTGCGGTCGAAGCCGGATCCAAGCCGTATCAAAGCCGACTACTACAGCTGGCGACTGCCAAGCATGCTGAGCAGCCAAATAACACGCGGGATAGCTGGCATGCGCAGCTTATTGTCGATGTTGCACGGGTAGATTTCATCGGAAAATTCGATTAAAAAGCATTGACTTTAGCACTGTGTTTACATACAGTGTTCATACTACTTTTATGGTATTATTTCTTGGATTTTATGATGAGCTGGCAAGCAGGATTTGGCCTCTGGCACACCGTGATGATGTTGCTTGCGATAGCTGGATGAATGCAAATACAGCGCTTGAAAGCTGAGGCCCAAGGCACCATATCAATTTATCAGCACTAGGGTTGAGGTGTGCAGAAAAGCAGGATAAGAATCACAATCCTGTTGGCGTGGCATCCATGAATTGTTTCTGGAATGAATGCATCAAGGATTCACGGGCTTCTGTTGGTTGCGCGCGAAAAAAGGCAAGCGCTGTCGCAACAAAGAGTTTTTCCTTGTCATCAATTGGCATGGTGTACAAATCATGTTCGCGGTCCATCCAGCCATGCGGCAAACGCAAACGGCCTTCTATGGTACGTGCCAGATTTGCACCGATATTTTTACGGTTACATTTGATATGACTAAGATAGCGCTCTGATAGATCAAGACGCTGGGCAAAAGCTTTTAGCATGCCATGCCTTGCCTCATCCGAGTGTTTACTGATGAAATCATTAAACAATTTCATGAAATTTCTGTATCGAATTTGCGCACTATCTAATGGCATGGAACTCTCCCTTTTTATGCGGAAAAATGCACTTGTGCACCTTCCCCGGTCTCGCAGGCCGAGCAGCATGAAAGAGCTAAGCCTACCCATTTCAGCTTGATATATTGTAACCGAATTGAAATTTCCTTTGTTGATGATTAACAACCATTTTGGTAGTTTTTAACAATGATTCTGCCACTGAAAATATTCTCGACATCGACTAGACAAATTCATCTTGAACGCGTTCCGGCAGTGAAGAAGCCGAGATGTTTTTCAGTGCTTAGTCTATTTATTGAAAGCGATCACCATGTCACGTTCATCTACTCTGCTCCATGCCTTACCGGACTATTCAAGCGTCCGTGCCCGTGCCAATTCCGATAGCACGCTTGCCCAGGCAATCGCTGCCACGGCAGAACTGTGTGGACAAGCAATGTCGACTTCAGCTTCCAGATTGTTGGCAAGCGACCTCGCGGCTTTTCCTCGATCTGCCGTGCTTGATGCATTGTATCGCTGCCGCCTGGAATTCCATGGCGCATTGCAGATCGGCGAAATTCTGGCCCGAATCGAAGATGGACGTCCGAGCGCAAAAGACGCATGGGAAATGATGCCTGACAGTGAAGCCGTCTCGGTGGTATGGACTCGGGAAATGGCGCAGGCATGGGGCGTTGCCTGCCAATTATTGCAAGAAGGTGAAATGCTTGCCGCCCGTCAGGTGTTTGAGGAAACCTATGCACAGGCTGTATTGATGGCACGCTGTCAGCGTGAACCAGTCAGCTGGATACCTTCTCTTGGCACCGATCCAGTGCAGCGCGAACAGGTGTTACGCGAGGCTGTGAAAAAGGAACGATTGTCTGCTTCTTATGTCGAACAATTGCTACCATATCGGTCGCTTTCGTTACAGGCCCGACACTTACTGACTCAGGTACGCATCAAGCACGTCTCTTAGATGAATGTTTGCGTTTCATAATGCATTTCATTGATTACGACCATTTGAAAAATCTTTGACAGGTTAAAAATGCCATGGATGACCACCAGGATTTCGGGGATGGCGGTTTGCAATGGTTTGCGCAAGTCGGCTGTCAGCAACAGATTGAAAACGAGGAAATAGAAAGGAAAATCCGGATCATGAGCGAATTCGAAATTCATCGTGCTACCAAACGTCGCGCCAAATTGCGCCTTGGCATGTCTGGACCGGCTGGCAGTGGCAAAACTTATTCCGCGCTGCTGATTGCGTCTGGACTGGGCGGGCGTGTCGGCATGATCGATACCGAACATGGTAGCGGCGATCTGTATGCCGATCTCCTGCCGGAAGGCTATGACGTGTTGCGTCTGGCGCCGCCTTTTACGCCAGGCCGTTATATCGAAGCGATCCGCGCGCTGGAACAGGCGGGCGTTACCACCATTATCATCGATAGCCTGACCCATGCCTGGAGCGGCGAAGGCGGCTCTCTCGATCGCCAGGGCAAGATCGCTGATCGGTCCGGCAATTCCTGGCAAGCCTGGCGCCAAGTCACACCGGAACACAATGCCTTGGTCGAGGCGCTGCTGCAAAGCCGTTGCCATATTATTGCCACCATGCGGGCCAAGACCGAGTACGTGCAGGAAAAAGATGAGCGCACCGGCAAGCAGGTGGTGCGCAAGATCGGCTTGGCGCCCATCATGCGCGATGGGATTGATTACGAGTTCACTGTTTTCATGGAACTTGATACCCAGCATATGGCATATATCGGCAAGGACCGAACCCGGCTGTTCGACGGCATGATCGTCAAGCCGGATGTCGAGATGGGTCGCCAGTTGATGTCGTGGCTGCAGGCCGGCGTGGATGAAGAGCCGTCCGGTGCTGCAGCTGCAATGGCCGAACCGCAAAAAACGGCGCTGGCCGACTCGATCAACAATGCGCGTGACCTGGACGAGCTGTATCACGTATTTGCAGCGGCGTACCGTACCGCCAATGCAATACCGGATGCAGCGGCAGTCGCCGAACTGACACGCATCAAGGATGCGCGCAAGGCAGCGCTGGAAGCCTCGGCAGAAGCCACTTATGGAGAGCATGCATGAATCCGGTCTTCGAAGCCTTTGAACTGGCGGCGCAGTTCCGGCAGCTGGCTGAGCTGCTCGCAGAAAAACATGAAGATCCACAAGTGGTTGCCGATACGCTTGACAGCATATCGGGGCCGCTCGATGAGCGGTTGGAGAATTTTGCCAAGATGGTGCGCAACCTGGAAGCCGCCGACAGCGGCGTACTACGCACCATGGAAGATTTGGCAGCGCGCCACGCTGCATTGCAGCGGGCCATCGAGCGCAGCCGCAAGCTGGTGCTGGACGTGATGCAAAGTGCCCAGCGCGACAAAGTGACCACTGCCTTGTTTTCGCTGGCAGTCAGGAAAAATCCACCGGCTGTAGTGATCGATTCCGAAAACGACTTGCCGCCGGGTTTTTGGGTGCATCCGGCACCGCCGCCTCCCACACCCGATAAAAAGGCGATTGCGGCAGCCTTGAAAGCTGGCACGCCGGTGCCTGGCGCGCATTGCGAACAAGCGGTGCGGCTCGAGATTCATTAATTCACAAAGGATTGTTTACCATGGCAAGCTTAAACAAGGTGATCTTGATCGGCCACTTGGGGCGCGATCCAGAGTTGCGTTATATGGCCAGTGGCGATGGCGTCACGCATATGGCACTGGCTACTAGCGAGCGCTGGCATGACAAGGCATCCGGCGAGAAAAAGGAAATCACCGAATGGCACCGCGTGGTGTTGTATCGAAAGCTCGCAGAAATCGCCGACCAGTATTTGCACAAGGGTTCCCAAGTCTATATCGAAGGTCATCTGCATACTCGAAAATGGACAGACAAGAGTGGCGTCGAACGCTATACCACCGAAATCATTGCCGACGATATGCGCATGCTTGACAGCCGCGCCGCACATGCGTATCCCGAAAGCCGGACCGCCGACTCGGTCACCAAGACAGCAGGCAGTGTCCAGCACGAGCAATCAATTGCCGAGGAAGATCATATTCCATTCTGACGAATTGATTTTCAGTTATCTGGCAATTAATGAGGCGGACATGTTGTACATGTCCGCATTTCTTTATGGATTCCTGTTGATTGCTCAGCCCATGGCGGGACAGCGCAGCATCTTGCCTGCATGCAAGCTGCCGTAATCCTGGCAGGAGATCCACAGCGGACAGAACGTCATCTTTCCAGCCACTTGTAGGGCAATGCCGGTCACGGCAGACCCACCATCTTGCCCTTGCCACATTGGAGCCATGGCCACTCCAGATTTCCTTGCTGTTTAATAGCCTCCGCACTATATCCATGCGCTGCGTGCCAGCCCTGCGCCTTTCCGCATCGCCATCGACTCGACTGACTTGACACAACGCGACGCTGGCCGAAATTTTCACCTGGATGGACTGCTCGACTGATCCAGCGCAAGACCAAACCAGCCAGAAAGTTTGTAATTGAATGGAATTCGCTCACAGTACAGGATCGTGCATCCACCCAACTTATGGGGTGGCATACGGCTTGCACTGCTCTAGCAATCTCTGTCCGAAGAGTAATGGAGGAACCCAACTCGAGTTGCCTTGCTTTCTGTTTGCCGTAGCAGCCGCCATAGCAATTGTGAGGTTGTCAGAGCAAAACAGGTGGCAGCAGCTTGTTTTCCTCTTTTTGATGCTGCTGCCAGCAATATGCGCGTTATTTTTTAAGTTGGCGGCAAGAATCATTGTTCCCAAGTGAAATAGTAGAAGTTTTCAACCCCTGTAAAGCGTACAAAGGAGTTCTCCATGAATGCCAATTATCCATCTACCACGTCTCCCGATGTCAGTGACGCCACAACCGCCAATGTGACTGGCGACTTGGGTGATACGCTGCAAAGCACCGCGTCCAACACCTATTCGGAAAGGCAAGGCACAGCCCAGAGAATGGGCGCATCCTTGCGTACCGAATTGAGCAATCTGAAAAGTGACCTGGATGCATTGCTGTCACGCGCCACCAATCTGTCGGATACCGAATTGCGTCAGGAACACGCTCGTCTGATGGCAAAATTCGGTTCGCTACGCTCGGCAGCCAAAGGCGTGGCAGAGCAGGCCAACCGCCAGTTCAACCGTGGCGTCGATGTCACCACCGATTATGTCAAGGACAAACCATTGCAATCGGTCGCCGTGGCCACCGGCGTTGGCATGGTGTTGGGCATGCTGTTCAGGCGTCATTGATTTTTCGCTGACTCGGGGGCGCGGCGCACTGCATGCCGCGTCACCGGCCGACTCATCTTTCATCGAGTGAAAAAGTGCTGAATACTCTTCGCAAATCCAAGAAATTGTATGTCATTGCATTAAATCGCATGCATGACTACAAGGAGCTGCTGCGCATCGAAATGAAACTGCAAGGGCGAGGCGTTGGCGTGCAACTGGCCAGTTATGCGCTGGCTGTCATATTTATTTTGCTCGCCGCGGTATTCATCGGCGTCGCCATTATCGTCACTGCATGGGATAGCGCCTACCGTACCGAGGTCGCATGGCTGGTGGTCATTCTTTATGCATTGCTGGCAGCAGCCTGTCTTTATTTCGTTAAACATTTTCATGCCGAGTCGACGCTGTCAACGTTGAAAAATGAACTGCAGCGCGACTATGATGCATTGAAGGAGAGCCTGTGATTCAAAACCGCTCCCTTGCAGATGAAAAACAAGCCTTGTTAGCCAAAATGCAGGCAAGCCGGGTTGCCTACCGCCGCATGCTGCTTGGTGTCGATACTGACAATGCAACGGTGATCGATGTGGAGCCTTTGCATGTTTTCCCAAAAAGCAAAACCGTTCGATGGATTCGTGATCATCCTTATCTGATCGCACTGGGCATCACTACGCTCGTGCTGGCTTCGCGCCGGGCACCGCGCCAAGCAGTACGTTCGGCCGTGCACAAGGGAAGCGCGGCAACGTCGGTTTTCCTGCGTAATCAAAACAAGATCCGTAGTGCAATTGGTGTGGTGCTAGCAGTTGCGCGTTTTATCGAACGTCGGCGCCATGGATGATTCTGTTGATGGCCCTAAAAAACATAAATTAATGCGCAAAAGAATAATTTGAACATGGCATGGAGCTTGCTGTGTTTAGCTATGCCAAGTAAGTTGGTCAAACAGCGGTTTTAACAGCTCAACTTGTCGAGCGATGTTTGATAACGCGCCTATTTACGCACGCATTACATTAACAGGAGAAAACCATGAATAGATTGCTCATCATATTGTCTGCATTGATGTTTTCTGTCAGCTTGAGCGCCTGCAATACGGTGAAAGGGTTTGGCCAGGATGTCGAACGTGGCGGCGAAAAAGTACAGGAAACATCGGATAACGTGCGCAAATAATCGCCAACACAATTTAATCGAAGTACACAACGCAGCCGGAACTTGCAGGCTGCGTTGTTGCATTCTGAGCGCGCATAAGAAAATCAGTCGGTATGTTGCTTAAAGTTTTCCGCTATACAAGAATGTCAACAACTGAAATAATATGCTGCTCAGCAGAACATTGGAAATGCATTGGCCCGGGCCATATGATACTGCGCTGTTTCTGCTGTCTTTTACAACGCCCTGTAGTTTTTTCTATACAATTTTCCAAAGGAAGCTGACCTTCCCTGGTTTGTCCAGTCCCCTGTAAGGCTGTTCGCCAGCACGCGGCAATTGGGCGCCGGCATTGCAGCACATTCCATTGAAATGAACGATCCATATCCTTTCGCTAGCGTATGCCTTTCCCCGGATGGTCATAAGTAGTACCAGTGTCGCTTGATCCAGTGCTGCTGCTGGAGGCAGGGCTGGCAGTATTACCTCCGGTGCCTGCAGCACCGTTGGCATTGCCGGACCCGCTGCTATTGTTTCCCTTGCCACTCCCGGCACTCCCGCCGGCATCAATGCTGCCGGCGCCAGTGACGCAGCCACGGCGGTTGGGTGGCATCGCACTGCGGCGGTTTTCCATTTCCACTTGATCACCCCTTGCGCCATCCATACCGCTGGCGCCGCTACTTGTTTCGCCCAGTCGGCGCTGTTCGAATCCCGCAGTGCTCTCGACGCCTACGGCATCCCGCGGCCAGGTAAATACCACCGTATTGGTCCTGCCTTTGGCTTTCACTTGTACGGTTTTATTGAGCGCATGGCCACCGGCATCCGCATGCACCCGGTAATTGCCGGCAGCGGGGAAATCGACCAGCATGATAGGACCGTCACAGGTCGTTTCCAACACTGTATTGCCACGTGCATCCCGGATCGCGACATTGACATCGGCAACATAATTGCCGGTGCGTGCTGCAAATGTCATCATCACGTCAAAGTCTCGGGCAGCTGTTTGCTTCATGTAGGTCGATTCATCCAAACCAATACCGCCACACATATAGGTAACATTGTTAACTGTCTGCGGCTGGACGCGCACCGATGTGGATGTGCCGGACGGCCGCGATTGCGCGATGGCCGGCGTGATCAATTGCCCGCCAGATCCGAAGGAAGACGCGGACGACGCCGATGCTCCGGATGATTGACTACCGTTTTGCATATCGGCGGCGTCCGGCTCTGCGGCTGTTGACGTCTGTGCCTGGCCGGGCATGCTGGAAGATGGTGTTTGAGCGGCCGGCGGATCGGCAATCGAATTCCCGGTTTGCGCCCATACCGGCGACGACATCAGACCAAGCGCAAAAATCACTGTACTGGATGTTTTCATGATTCATTCTCCTTGTATCGATGAAGCTTGCTCTTCGCTTGCTTGAATTAAATTCAGTCATGAACTTTCAAAATACAGCGCAATACGTGACCGCTTGTCTGAAAGCATCGGAGAAACAAGCCCTTCATCAATGCATCATTCATGCCTGTAAACCCAGTATTGTCCTACCGCCCAACTTCATCAGCAGGCCCATTCACGACGGGCACATTACGATAGATATATCGCTCTGTCCGGAAATTTTTACAGCAGTTGCAGGTCTATAGTGTCATTCCGTACTTGGCACCCGTCTCATCGAAAAACAACTGAATCGTATGAGTGCATGACATAAAGGGATGCCTGCTATTTTTTCGTTGCAAGTCCTGGGCCGTACTGGCATTAAAAATGCACTGCTGCTTTGCCTATCGTAACTAACTGAATAAAGGAATGCTGAATACCGACATGCATCAACGCAAATTCCATGCACCGGCAGTGCCGGCAACAGTGCCAGTTTATCAGGATAAAGATGAACCGCTTGCGCTTCAGGACGACGATCTGGATTTATTCCAGGAGAGTTCATCGAATGAAGCGAATGCAATGATTAGTTTGTTGCATTTGCCAGTCAAGATCCTGCCGCAGCCTGATGAAACTACTTGCGGCCCGACTTGCCTGCATGCGGTCTATCGTTACTGGGGGGACAAGGAAGCGCTGGAGCCCATCATCGATCGTACCGGTCGACTGGAACAAGGCGGCACATTCGCCGTATTTCTGGCTTGCGATGCGTTGCGTAAGGGTTATCGAGCTACCATTTACACTTATAACCTGAATGTGTTTGATCCATCGTGGTTCGGGCGCCGGGAAATCGATATTGCCGAGCGCTTGCAACGGCAGCGTGAAGTCAAGATGGATTACCGTCTGCAACAGGCAACCACCGGCTATATCGACTTCCTCAAGCTGGGCGGCAGGCTGCGCCTGATTGATTTGTCGCGCGGTTTGATTGAACGCATGCTGCGCCGCAAACTGCCGATTCTTACCGGCTTGAGCTCCACCTACCTGTATCGCGTCAAGCGCGAATATGGTCCCGACGACTTGCCGGACGACGTGCGCGGCGTTCCCTCCGGCCACTTCGTGGTGATCGCCGGCTATAACCACGCCACCCGCAAGGTACTGGTAGTCGATCCGTACACATTGAATCCCTACGGCGGACCGCACGAATACTGGATCGGCATCGACCGGGTGCTGGGCGCTGTGCTTCTCGGTATCGTTACCCATGATGCCAATCTGCTGATCATTCATCCCCCGCACTAGCGATAACGAGGAGCATCGTGAATACACTGATCGTGGCAAACCAGGTAACTGATTGGCCACTCCATCTTGCATCTGCCATGGTCGTTTCTGCGCATGCCTACCTGACAGAGCCGTGTTACCGGCAGGCGGCACAGGTAATTAACCTGTGCCATCCGATCAGCTATCAAAGTATCGGCTATTATGTTTCGCTGCTGGCGCAGGCGCGCGGACAGCAGCCGCTGCCGGAAGTCAAGGCCATCGAAGACTTGCACTCGGATGTACTGCTTCATCTGCTGATGGAAAAACTGGACCGGCAAATGCAAGCCGAGCTTGCCGACATCGATGCGCCTTGCCTGGATCTTGCGCTTTACTTCGGACATAATCCGGCTGCACTAGCGCCGGCTCTTGGACAAGGAATTTTCGAATTGCTGCCGGTACCGCTGTTGCAGGTACACTTCGAGCGGCTTACCGGAAATCAACAACGCTGGCAAATTGTGCGGATGCACATCATTTCGCCGCAAAATATCCCCGCCAGCCATTGGCCGCTGATCCAGCGCCTGGCCATGGCACATGCGGTGCAGAAGGGCATACCGGTGCCGCAAATGATCCGGCGAAAGCGTAGCGCACATCATCCTGCAGTGGCCATTCTGTATGATCCCGATTGCCAGGAGCCTCCGTCGAATACCAGCGCCATCGGCCAGTTCCAGCAAGCGGCGCGGACACTGAACATGGACACGCAAGTCATTACCCAGGACGACAGCCAGCGGCTGTCTGAGTTTGATGCGCTCTTTATCCGCGACACTACCAGCATCAATCATTACACGTATCAGTTTTCACGCCGGGCTGCAGTCGGTGGCTTGGTCGTGATGGATGACCCGGACTCCATCCTCCAGTGCACCAACAAGGTTTATCTCAACGAACTGTTCGAGCTGCATCGTCTGCCGACGCCCAAGACACTGGTGGTACATCGCAACAATCTCGACCAGGTAATCCCGCAACTGGGCTTGCCGTGCATCCTGAAGCAGCCGGATGGCGCCTTTTCTCTAGGCGTTGTGAAAATTCATTCGGCACAGCAGCTGACCGAGATCGCCGGCCGATTTCTGGAAAGCTCCGACTTGATCCTGGCGCAGCAATATCTGCCGACCACATTTGACTGGCGCATCGGGGTACTGGACCGCCAGCCGCTGTTTGCCTGCAAATATTTCATGGCGCGAGGACACTGGCAGATCATCAAACGTCAACAGGAAGTCAAATTAAGCGAAGGACAGGCGGCCGCGGTGCCGCTGGCGCAGGTGCCGGAGAACGTGCTGCATACTGCACTTGCGGCGGCCAACCTGATCGGTGACGGATTTTATGGCGTGGACTTGAAGCAGCTAGGCCAGCAATGCTGCATCATCGAGGTCAATGACAATCCGAATGTCGACATGGGCAACGAGGATGGCATCCTGAAAGCTGCGCTGTACCAGCAAGTGATGCAGGTATTTTGCAAGCGGATTGCGGCGCCAGGCAGGAGCCTGCAATGAGCGACCAATATCCACTGCCGGCCTTTCGTGCATTCGGCATCGAACTGGAATACATGATCGTCGACAGCGAAGACCTGTCGGTGCGGCCGCTCGCCGATCAGTGGCTGCATCAGCAGGCTGGCGCCAGGGTCAACGAATTCGAGCGTGGCATGCTTGGCTGGTCGAATGAGCTGGTGCTGCATGTGATCGAGCTGAAAAATCTGCGGCCATCAACCATGTTGCAGGTATTACCCACTTCGCTGCAGGCGGAAATACAGTATGCAAATCGCACCCTTGAGGCGCTGGGCGCGCGCCTGATGCCGGGCGCCATGCACCCGTGGATGGATCCAAAACGGGAATCACAATTCTGGCCGCACCAGCATGCGGAACTGTATCGCACCTATGACCGGATCTTTGGCGCGAAATCGCATGGCTGGACCAACTTGCAAAGCATGCATGTCAACCTGCCGTTTTCCAATGACCAGGAATTCGCCCACTTGCATGCAGCAATCCGCCTTGTGCTGCCGATTCTGCCGGCACTTGCCGCCAGTTCGCCGATCGCCGATGGGAAACACACCGGCTTTGCAGATTTCAGGATGGAAGTCTACCGGCACAATGCGCAAGCGATGCCGTCGATTGCCGGGCAAATCATTCCGGAAACAATCACCAATCAGGATAGTTACCAGACCCTGATCCTGAATCCGATGTACCGCGATATCGCCCCGCATGATCCGGAAATGCTGCTGCGTCATGAATGGCTCAATTCACGCGGCGCGATTGCACGTTTCGACCGCAATGCGATCGAAATCCGCGTGATCGACATGCAGGAGTGTCCGAAAGCCGACCTGGCCATTGCAGCGGCCACGATAGCCGTTGTCAAAGCCTTGTACCATGAAGAATGGGCCACCCTGGCGGCACAGCAGGCAATACCGACCGATGCGCTGGCACAGATTTTCCTCTCCTGTATCCGCAATGGCGAACTGGCAGTGATCGAAGATACCCGCTATCTGCAGCTGTTGGGCATGCCGGGGAAAAGCTGCCAGGCGGGAGAATTGTGGCGTTACCTGATCAGCGAGCGCTTGCATGGCCATGTTGGTGGATCGATGTCCTGGAATGACACGCTGCAGGTGTTGCTCGATCAGGGACCGCTGGCACGGCGCATTCTGCGTGCGGTCGATAGCGATTTTTCACGCGAACACTTGCGCGATGTCTACAGACGGCTGTGCGATTGTCTGCACGACGGCACGATTTTTCTCGCCTAGCAAGGTGGCAACCGATGGCCCGCAATGACTTTCCCATGTGCGCTCAGCCTGCGCCGAAGCTGCATCCGCAAGCGCGCGCTTTTCTGGTGACCTGCGAACATGGCGGCTATCGCATTCCGGCAGCTTACCGACATTTTTTCACGAATGCGCAAAACATCGTGGCCAGCCATCGCGGACATGACGTCGGCGCCTTGCAGCTGGCACGCCGGCTAGCCACAGCACTCGACGCGCCGCTGATTGCCAATACCGTTACCCGCTTGCTGATCGACTTGAACCGTTCCCTGCACCATCCGCAGCTATATTCGGAATGGACGCGTAAGGCAGCGCCGCCGATCCGCCGGGACATCATGACGCGCTATTATCTGCGGTATCGTAACCAGGCCGAAACTTGTATCGCGCAAGCGATCAGTCAAAACAAGCAAGTCATTCATCTGTCTTGCCACAGCTTTACTCCGGTATTCGACAGAGTCGAGCGTCGCGCCGACATTGGTCTGCTGTATGATCCGGCCCGCATCAGGGAAACTATACTTTGCCGCGCATGGCAGGCGCAGCTGGCGCACCGGATACCAGACTTGCAGGTCCGCCGCAATTATCCTTACCGGGGCACTGCCGACGGCTTTGTCACATACCTGCGGCGGCGTTTTTCCGCAAGCGACTACCTTGGCATAGAACTTGAAATCAACCAGCGCCACATTACGAACGCAGCGAGCGAATGGCGCAGTCTGCAAAAAACCGTAGTGACCACCCTACGTCAGACGCTGCTGTTGTGCGGCGTTGAACCCGGGTAACAGATCACTCTCAAAATAGCTAGCTCCATTGGCAAGCCCACAGTTCGTTCAGCCGTCGATACGCGGCGCGCCGCTCTTTCGTTCCCGCAAATGGTTAACGCTGCCATGCACTTCGCGCTCGTCTGGAATATGCCATTGTTCCGCCTGCATCAGATAATCTTTTACTTGCGTATCACTGACCTGGGAAAATTCGTCATACCACTGTCCCACAGAAGTAAACCATTCCGGGATATGAAGGCAAATAAGCTGGTCGACCTCTGTCTGCAGTTCCGCTATTGTCTCAGGCGCTGCCACCGGCACCGCCACGATTACCTGCGCTGGATGCTCGTGCCGCAGTGCCCGTACCGCAGCCTGCATGGTGGCGCCGGTCGCCAAACCATCATCCACGACAATCGCGATCCTGCCTTGCAAACGCTGTGCTGGCCGGCTTTGCCGATACGCTCGCTCGCGCCGCCTCATCTCCCGCAATTCGCGCTGGGCAGTAGCTTCAATGACTTCAGGAGGAATATCCATCAGCGCAATGATTTCCGGGCGCAGTACGCACACGCCCTGGCTGCTGACAGCACCCATGGCCAGCTCTTCGCGGCCGGGCACGCCAAGCTTACGCACCAAAAAAACATCGAGTGGAATTTGCAGCTGTGCGGCGATTGCAAAGCCAACCGGAACCCCGCCACGCGGCAATGCCAGCACAATCGCATCTGGATGTCCTGCATACGCTTCAAGCCGTTGGGCCAACATGTCTCCTGCTTTTTCTCGATTCTGAAATGGATTCATCATATGCTCGTAAAAAAAGGAGGGAATCAGCCATCGCACCAAAGCGACAGGATCGCACCGAACATCCAGTCTGAAACCTGGGACGCTTTGCAGCTTTTTGAATTCGGGTTCGACACCGATGTGCTGCAAGGGTTCGAAATCTTCTGTGCGATCAAGCGCCATCGGCTGCTTTAAGATTGGGCTTTTACCAAACTCTTTTGGAAAATGCCGATCAAGACAGAAAAATTTCTAGATGCCAATTATTTTCACGTGAGGTCATATTGTTAAAACCATCAGGCAATTCGGTATGTATTTTTAACCTGCTGTTGGTCTGCGCTGCTGGTCCGCCACCTGCTTCTTGCTCCGATTACACTTGCAAGCGGCAACATTTTTCATCAGCAGCTTGCGGCATCAGGGTTGATGGGCGGGACGACGCTGGACGCGCATAGGTGAAAATTGCCCTGTGCACCGCTTGCGCTTGCGGCATCTGCGCAGGCTTTTCGGCTGACATTGTTTTGGGCCGGGCCGGATCAATTGGCGATGGTGGTATCCCGGGGCGATCGCATGCAGCCAGCAGCACAAGCAAGCAGCAAAAACATCGCCACTTCCTTATGCCAGATTCTGTCGCGGCGAGAAGCGCTGGAATTGTTTGTGCCATGATCTCTCCCACATGTCCGGTCAGATAAGAAGGATCGCGACGTGCAACCCGCGCTTGGCTTAGCTGTAACGCATGACGTCCAGCCTGACCCGATGCTGCCGCATAGTTGATCGATTTGCGTCAGGCATGACGTCCGCAAGCGTGTGTCATGCAAGCAGCGTGCCTGTGGCGGATCATCGGCAGGAATTCAGCCTGTGCAGTGCGAAAGCTCAACCGCGCACAAATATAAACCTGGTCTGCCAGCACCGCCGCTCGTCGCAGCTGGCCTGGAGTGGTTATGCTTCGCTTTAAGCGCCCAGATGGATTGCCTGACGATGCGAAGTCGTGCGGGTCTGCGGATTGTCGGCCAGGACTTGACGGATCACCATCATCACCGCGTCGCTGCTGACTTGTTCGGCACACAGATGGCCGATCGAGCAGATCTGATGCGCACAAGGGCGGCAGGCGACTTCCGCATAGATGCTGCGATGGCGGCGCCAGTTCAGTGGCGCCCAGCGCTTCGGGTCGGCGCCGCAGCACACCACCACGCTCGGCGTTTTCACCGCTGCTGCGATATGGGAAATACCGGTATCGTTGCAAACCACCAGCCGCGCCTGAGCCACCAGCGCGGCAAACGCCCCGAGCTCGGTTTTACCGGCCAGATTCAGTGCCGGCGTTCGCATACTGCATTGCACGATTCGCACCAGCTCAGCTTCCTGGACTGAACCGGTCAGCACCACCGTCAATCCGGCGGCATGTAAGCGGTCAGCCACCTCGGCGAAGCGTGTCGCAGGCCAGCGGCGCGACAGCATTCGTGCACCAGGATGAATGCACGCATACGAACCGGGTGCCGGCAGCGCATCATGGCTGTGGAACAATGCCCGATAGTCGGCTGCGGCCAGCGGAAATTCCAGATCCTCGCCTTGACTCGGCACGCCCAGAAATTCCATCAATTGCAGTATGCGCAGGATCTCATGCTGGCGCTCCTCCCATTGCATGAAATGCAGCGGATCGGGACAGTAATCTCCCGCCCGGTAAAAGCCGGCATTGCGTACTGCGCCGAAAGTCATCACCAAGGGATTGGTCAAGACGCCACTGCCATGCAGTTGCAACAGGCAGTCGAAGCGTTGTTGCTGCATGGCAGCGATGAAACCTGGAACGGCGGGCAAGTCTACCGAATGCTCCGGCAAACCCGGGAAGCCAGGAAAGCTGATATGGGCATCAAGATACCTGCTAAAGCGCCTGGCAAAACTGGCAGCCCATGGCAAGCCGATCAACGTGATATGCGCTTGCGGTGCAGCCGCACGCAAAGCCCGCAGCGCCGGCACCGCGCACAACAGGTCACCAAGCTGCAAGGCTCGGAAAATGCCGATTTTTCGCTGTGCGGACACGCCGGTAAAATTGATCAAGCCAGCCGGTTTGGAAGATGCACTCATGAAATCACCCGGTATATTTTGCCATCATGCCTGCTGCAAAAAATCCCATGTGAATGTCAGCGCATCGGGTCAATTTTGGCAATGCAGCTCGGCCATATTGAGCGGCGAAAATTTCCGACTTGGTCGGGATATTGAAAAAGAAATTGTTTAACTATCCAGGATCGAACAATCGGCCCGAATTCCATGCACTTGGCCGCTTACCTTGCTTGTACCATTATTCCGGTAGCGGTATAGACCATGGTAGCCATTCGCCGATAGCGCAACTTCGATTGCCGCAATAAATCCCCGAAATGTGCAGCGGTAAATTAAAATTCCCGACAGCCTGTGCTTAGCCGGCATGCCAGGGCAGGCCGGACGCAGATTTTTTACCCGCCTGCTTGTTACGGGAAAACAGCCATTGACCGATCAGGGCGGCGACCAAGTTGAATGCATTCGTCAAGACAAATACCCAGTTATCCAGCAAGAAACTATAGATAACAAAACCGAACGATGCGAATAATTGTCCGATAAAAAGCCAGCTCGACACGCCGTCACAGCTTTTGCTACGCCATTGCGTATACACCTGACGTGAAATGGTCATTGCCAGAATGACCGCACTGATCCAGCCTATCATTTCCGTCATCATGCATAATTCCTTTTTTCAATAATTCCCATTCTTACTTCGGATGGAAAACCCAGACACTGGTTCAAGATTTTTCGCATTCCGACTTGCCCCCTGCTGCTTATGCAAAAATCGATTATGTTTCCGGCGTCTGGATATCCAGGCGCTGGATTTTTTCAGAACCAACGGGAAGCTGGAGCACGACCTTGAGCACATCGTCTTGCATGGAAGCATGTGCGGAATCCGGATCTATTCCATCCGGCTGGCATCACTGCCGATACCGGACATAATGCGTTCCTGTTCCTGGTTTTCAATCATTTTTTTGAAGCGGACCAGATCTGCTTCCGGCAATGGCGTACGGCCACCCTCGAACTCCGGATGTCTGAGACTGGCATCATCGGCTTCCATCGATATCGAAATCCGGGTCTTGTCGGGGCCAAGCGCTTCAAAGATGAGCTTGGCTTCGTTTTTTGGCCCGTTAGTATTGCGCCAGGCAATACATTTCCCGGGAATTTGTTCAGTTATTTCTGTATCCCACTCAAGTTCCTTACCGCCTTTTTCTGCCCGCCAATGCAGATGTGTATCATCCAGTGAATGCACCGAGTGCACTCCCATCATAAAACGTGGAAATTCTTTGAATTGCGTCAACTGCTGATAGACAGCATCCACCGGCGCATTGACTTCAATGGATTGTTCAATCCTGGTCATATTATTTCCCTTGCATATGTAGCCGCTTGCCAGACTCCTGGCCCAACGTACATTGGCCGCGATTGATCAATCATGATCATGTGTCAGTCTTTAGACTGCCATCGGCAATGATTGTTTAGCGATGAAAAAATGGGAATTGTAAAATGCTGATGCTCCATATACAGATGATCGTGAAAATCTTTTGACATCGCTTGGCATTCTCTGCTGTAGGAATTACTCACTCACAGCAGGACTTACCAAGTTGCTTTGCGTGCAGATTTTGCTTCACCCACCTAATCCATCAATAATAAAAAATAACATTCATTATTCATGCTGCACAAATCATTCCATGAAAAGCAACCTCACTAGCCGATATCGAAAAGATGTCGCATGATCCCTTTACGCCCCACAGTCGGACCATCCGGCTTTTTTTCAGTGCCGACTTCTCCTTATCGAGTTAAGCAAATTGCCAATTAGCGCTACGGAAAAATGGCGTGTATGGATAGCTACGAGAATTGCAGCATGAAACCAGGCATCACTGAAAATTTTGATTGCAGCAGATTCGCCGTTTGAGGCAAATCAAGCAATAGTGCTGGAATGGGATTTGCATTGAAATATGCATGCTTGGTTGGCGCCCTGCGATTTTATCTTTTAAACTGGCCGTATCGCAACGCATGGACGGTCAATGTAAATAAACAGCAATGCATGCGGGCCAACGCCGATTCGTTATAGCACTGTGTTCCGGCACAGTCATCCGATCAATACTGGACGGTGCCCATGTCGAATGTTATTGCGTTTCCAAAAAGTCGTTGTTACGCACGCCAAACCGAGGATCGCGCCAGGATTAGCGGTCGCCAGCCATCGTCAGGACGCTCGCCAACCAGCGTACGCAAGAATCAGGTGCATTCCGACCGTATCGAGCCGATTTGGAAATGCAGTACCAACGGCATCTTGATGTCAGTCGTCTTGCCGACTTGTAACCGGCCCGAGCTACTGAATCACTGCCTGGCGGCGCTTGCCAGGCAGACGCTGGATTCGAGCCGGTATGAAATCATTGTGGTGGATGATGCGCCCAGCACTGCCAACCGTGAAATCGTCGAACAATGGTCGAGCCAGTCAGCGGTGGCCGGGCCGCGTATTTATTACATGCCTTCCGACGGTCCACATGGCCCTGCTGCTGCGCGCAATCGCGGCTGGCATGCGGCTCGCGGCACGCTGATTGCCTTTACCGATGACGATACGATTCCTTACCGTGACTGGCTGCTGCAGGGGCTACGCGCATTCGACGGTGTGGTGCAAGCGGTATGCGGCCGCATCGTAATGCCATTGCCTGGTCTTCCCACCGATTATGAGCGCGATGCGAAAGCGCTGGAACAAGCCGAATTCGTCACTGCCAATTGCTTTTGCCTGAAACGTGTTCTGGAAGATCTTGGCGGCTTCGACGAGCGCTTCCGCTATGCATGGCACGAAGATGCCGATCTGTATTTTCGGCTGATGCAAGCCAACGTGTCGATCGGCCATGCGCCTGATGCAATTGTCGAGCATCCTATCCGCCCGGCGGCCTGGGGCGTGAGCCTGTCGCAACAGAAAAAGATTCAATTCGATGCTTTACTGTATAAAAAGCATCCAGTTCTGTATCGGGAAAAAATCCGTCCCTCGGCGCGCTGGGACTACTATGCGATTGTCGCCACGCTGTTGCTGACAGTGCTGGCGCTGAGCATGCAAAAAACTTCGGTTGCCACGCTGGCAGGTGCTTGCTGGGTGCTGCTGACTGCCCGCTTCTGCCTGCAGCGTCTGCGCGGCACCGTCAAGACCGCTTCGCATATCGCTGAGATGATCATCACTTCAGCCTGCATTCCGCCACTTGCGGTATTCTGGCGTATGGTCGGGATCATGCGCTTTCGCGTTGGCTTCCTGTGAGGTCGCCATGAACCTGGACCGCATGGTACAAATCGAACCGGTTGGCCATTGCAGTGTCGATGACCAATGCCACAGCAAAAGCGGCGCGCGCAGCGTGTCCGCTTATATGCAGTATCCGTTATTCTGTCAACTGCTGGACCAGTTGCCGGAATTAAAGGAGCTGCAGTTGCAGGGAGCGGAAGATCCTTTGCTGCATTTACATTTCTTTCAGATGGTACGCTACGCGGTGGCGCGCGGCATTCGCGTATCGACCCATACCGGCATGACCATTCTGTCGGAGGAGCGTGCCGATGAATGCGTGCAGAGTGGCCTGCATACGATGCATGTAGCTCTGGATGCGGCCAGTAATCGGGTATATGAAGCGATCCATGGCAAAGCACGTTTTGACAAGATTCTACGTAACCTGCGGCGTCTGATGGATGCACAGTCCAGGCACAACAGTCTCCTGCCGCATGTGCATTTGTCCTTTACCGTCATGCAAAAAAATCTGGCTGAATTGCCGGATTTGGTGCAGCTGGCGCATGATGAAGGTATCCATAACCTTTCAGTACAGTACCTTCATCGCGAGGAATTTGCCGGACTATGGCACCCGCCTTTACATGCCCACGACAGCGAAAACAGCTTATTACAGGAAGATCAGCAACGCATCAGGTTTTATTTCGACCTGGCACGCAGCTTGGCAAAAAAATTGAAAATCAGCCTGCATTTGCCCGGCGTGCCGTGCGCCTTCGCCGTCAAGCGCTTTCTGCAAAGGCAAGGCCGGAATCCGATCCGCCGCTTCTGTCACGACGGCAGAAGCATGCCTTGTTCAGATGATGGCTTCATGCCCGGCGCCAGGGTTCAGGCCGGCAATGTCGGTTTTCAACATGACATTGCCGCTGGGCTGCTGCATACGTCCGTGTCTTCGGGTCTATCGCCTGAAGTATCTCAACGCCGCAGCGCCGAATCGGGAACATACTGATTCAATTTCGTGACCTTTCTTTCCTGCTCGGGCAATGACAACATGCGCATCCGTATGCGCGACGGCTGGGTAGCACACCTGTGTTTGCGCATGCGCCGCTGACAACTTTTGATCGGCTACACAGAGCGGCTTTCTGTGCGATCCGACATCGGCATCGTATGAGCGTTTGACGGATACGCGCGTGCATGAAATGACATGCTGAAATTGGTCACGCATTGATTGATAGGGGTCATTCATGCAAGCTGTGCCGGAACTTGGCAAACTATTGGTTCTTTCTCCGCATCTGGACGATGCAGTATTCGCTTGCGCACAGTTGATTGCGCGCAGCGCCGATACGGTGCTGGTCACCCTGCTGGCCGGTGCACCATCGAGCGACGTGGCGCTGAGCGACTGGGACCGTGCTGCAGGTTTTCAAAATACGCAACAAGCCTTGACGCAGCGGCGCGAAGAAGACCGGCGTGCGCTCGAAATGCTGGATGCTACACCATTATGGCTGGACTTCGTTGGTAGCAGGCATGGCGAGCCGCCCAGCGTCGTCGGTCTGGCCGAAACGATCATGCATATCCTGCAACAGCAGCAGCCGGCGACTGTCATGTTGCCAGCCGGCTTGTATGATGCGGATCATGTGCTTGCACATCAGGCGGCTTTGCTGGCACGCAGCCACCATCCCGAACTGGACTGGCTTTTATATGAAGATACGTTTTACCGTCGTTTGCCTTCACAGCTGCACCAACGTCTGATCAGCCTGATTCATTTCGGTATTGATGCCACCCCGGTATCATTTGATACCCATGCGCACGACGAACACAAGCGACAGGCGGTTCAATGCTATGCCAGTCAGCTGCGCGCACTGAATGCTGCTGGAGAATCGGAACAAGGAGACATTTTTGCGCCAGAAGGATACTGGCGGCTCACCACCGCACCCTTGACCTATTGAATCTGACGACAGTCGGGCTACCTCAAACCGCCACAGCTAGCGCTTGGCGACCTTGGGAAGCCTTGTCATACTGTCTTGGCACCAGTTGACTCATGCATCCATATAGGTATAAAACACCAGATGCGCGAGTGTTGAATCGAAATACAATGAATGCCACGGAATGACGACCGAAGCGCGCCCATGATACCTGCGGTGCAAGGTCACAAAGCGCGGCTTATGCGACAAAGCATCGACGATCAAGCCATCGACATTGCCCAGTGACTGACCCGCGACGGTCACTACTGGACAGCCCTGCAGCAGCTGAAACGCCTGCGAACCGCTGGCCGACATCCACGATATACGCGTAATGCCACGCCTTGGCGAGTCACTGCGGCTTGCGCCGTTAAAAGCCAGATGCATGTTGACTTCCCCATATTCAATGGCAACCGATCATCCGATACTCGACAGTGCCCGTCAGACCGGATTGATCAGCGAATTACTGGACCAGGTAGTCCGGCGTGAACTGACTGCCCCGACTGCGCCGCCGGCAATCCCAACTGCCAATGCCAGCGCAACCGCCGCAAACAGCACCCAGGCAGTTGTGCCGGCGTTGTCAATCGCCCGTTCGGCTGCTGCCCGCGCCTGCGGCGACACACTGCCGGCTGCACCAGACACGATCATGGCCTGATCAACAACCTGCGCTGCGCGCTCCGGCTCCATGCCCGTCGATCCCACCAGAAATTCAACCGCATCATCGCGACGGCCAGCCTGAATATGCTGCTGCAAAGTCTGTAGCGAATTCATATCCATACGGCCGATTTGCGAGCGTAATATCTCAGAAATCGTCGATCCGCTGCGCATACCTTCCTGCATCACGCTCGGCCCCATCGTATTAAAGATTCCGCCCAGCATTGAGCCGCCAGCAGAAGCTGCCACGGTCGCGAACAATAATGTTGTAACGGCCCAAGACACCAAGCCATGCAATACGCCATCGGCCTTGCGCTTTAGTCCAGACATGCGTGCAGCAACGTAGCCGCCGACAAATGCCGCTACCAGCATGCTTGCGCCAGCCCATAACAGCGCTCCAATGGCGGCGCCGCTATTGGCATCGGCCACTTCAGCAGCCGACAGGCCGGTAGCGATGCCAAACAGTGTCAGCACCAGTTGCACCGAGACCCCTGCTGCTACACCAGCGAAAATCGCACCCCAGCGAACGCCAGGAAAAATCGGACGCCGCAACGCCGCCACCGCTGGATCAATCGACGCTTGCATATAGGCTTTGACCGGTTCCTGTTCGACCGTTGGCATTTTTTATTTCTCCATGAAAAACCATCATTTACCGCCTGGAACGCCATGCCTGATATGTAAGCAGCCCATCAGAGATGTGCAAGAATCATCAAGGCAACATTCATGCCAAATGCTACACCGACTCACGGTGTATCCCTACAAATCACACAGACGCCTTTGCCCGTTTATCGGACGCATTCAGCCTGAATGAGATCGGCACTACTTGTGAAATAGTTCTGATGCAGCTGCATCGCATATCAGACTCTGTTCATGACAAAACGAACCAGGCATGGCAAAAGTTACGATTGCCGAAGCGAGGCAGACACGCCTGGTTGCGCTTTATCATCCGTTGCCAAATAATGTCGTCAAGAGTATTTTTGCCGTGCGGAGCAAGCTCGGCAAGCATTTCGCACCCATACTTTATTCGCGCGCAAAGGTCGCCACAGGAACTACATAGATACACGGCACTGCGTATAACTTACAGGCGTTCAATCACCCCGTTATTGATACGGATACGATCGCCTATGCGCAAGGAAGGTTGCGACTCCTGCACCAATGTCTGTATGCTGCCGTCATCCATGCGCAAGCTCAGACGATACACTTGACCACCTTGGCCTTGCTGTACATTGTCCTGTATTGCACGGCCTGCCAATGCGCCGCCCGCAGCGCCGGCAATTGTGGCAGCGGTATTACCGCTACCGGAGCCAATCTGATGGCCAATCAGGCCACCCACCACTGCACCTGCGACAGTCCCTACTCCCAGACCGGCACTCTCGCCTTGGCGGGCCACAAGATCAATGCTTTGCACCACGCCATAGCCAGACCTGACGTTAGCCGTAGACGTGCTGGATGGATAAGTCGATGTGGAGGGATAAGTGGCAGCCGATGGGTAACTGGACGGCGTGGTGGTGCCGCACGCACCGAGCGTCAGCAATACAATGCCGCTTGCAACAATACTTAATGGTTTGTTTAACATTTTCTATCTCCTGAAAATATGCAATGCCAGCGTCTGGCTGAAACGAAATTAATGCAGCATCCATGCCAGAAGTTTTCGATCTCTTTTTTATCAATGAAATTGATACATTGTAAAAATTCAAGATCCTGAAAAAATAATCCATTGCAATTCACCTACCCTATCCCTTTTAGTGCAATTTCAATGCGAGGTATTTATTGCGTCGCCGATTTTTCCCAGGGATAACACATCACTAATTCAGCGCAAGGGTGCTGGAACGCGGAACGTATTGGATGAATTTTATAAAGTGGCTTTCACATCCACGGGCCATGACAAACTGTGTCATCTCTGTGCACTGCGCTTAACTTGAAAAAACATTTACCGGCAATGGCAATGCCATTACCTGCTAT
This sequence comes from Paucimonas sp., assembly GCA_036675285.1. GTDB lineage: Bacteria > Pseudomonadota > Gammaproteobacteria > Burkholderiales > Burkholderiaceae_D > Paucimonas. The sequence goes on from JAKFFK010000166.1 coordinate 25,938, forward strand.
GGTTGTTCTTGCCGCATGGACTGGAAGCGGCCCCGACTAGCGGACAAAAGCAGGCTCGTTTGCTTATCACAGCCAGAGCGCCCACATCCTGGCAAAGTCTTCCTTGAATTTGTCGCTGAAGCTGCGGCGCTCCCAGGCGGCGAGTTCAATCGGCATAGCTGCAGACAAATCTGTCACGAATAATTGTTCCATTTCTTGCGCAAAATCTCTTCCAAGAACCATCACATTGATTTCATCGTTGTAGAGAAAGCTGCGCAAATCGATATTGGTTGAACCCACGGTTGACCAGACACCATCGATTACCGCTGTCTTGGCATGCAAGAGTGCTCCTTTGCGCTCGTAAATCTTGACGCCGGATTGCAACAGTTCCGTATAAAAGGAGCGTCCGGCATGAAAAGTAATCGAGTAATCGCTAAAGCTCGGTAAAATCAGTCGGACGTCGACGCCGCGTCCGGCTGCCTGCTTCAATGTATCGATGGTTTGTACATCCGGAACAAAATATGCAGCGGTCATATGAATACTGAGTTCAGCATGCATCATCGCCGATAGTAGCTCTACATAAATATGGTTCATCTCATCCATGGGGCTGCTGGCGAGAATCCGGACCAGCGTATCACCCTGCTTTTTCAGCAACGGGAAATAGTTTTTCTCACTCAATTCCGGGCATCGCTGATGCTGCCAGCTATCAATGAAAAAATGCTGAAAATCACTCACTGCTGGACCACGTATTTCAATATGTGTGTCGCGCCATGGGGCGCCATTTCGGCTGCGTTTTTTGCGGATGGCTGAGCTGCGTGAATAAACGCTGCTGATATTGATTCCACCGGTATAGCCAATGCGCCCATCGACAACCAGGATTTTTCGATGATCGCGATGATTCAAGGAAAACAAACGCCCACGCAAGGGATTGACGGGATTAAATTCACAGATATTGATGCCTTGCGCCTGCAATTTCTGAAAGAACTCCTTTTCTGTATCCAGGCTGCCAACACTGTCGTACATGACATTGATCGCCACTCCTTGCGATTTTTTTTCCAACAACAGCTTAGCCAGTGATGCGCCAATTCCTTCATCATCAAAAATGTAAGTCTCCAGATTCACATGGTCTTGTGCACTGGCGATGGCGTCAAACATTGCCCGGTGCGTCGCCGGCCCGTCGATCAGCAGACGCGCGGTATTGCCGGCCACCAGCGGCTGCGAATGAATCGCTTGCATAAATGCGAAGTGCCGTTCCAGCAAATCAGTTTTTCCTTCTTGCTGCAACTGGCGCAATAAAGCCTGGCTTTTTTCTTGGGAAAGCAACCCTTTCTGACCAATAATCGTCAGTCTTTCTGATGCCTCTGTTTTTTGCTGCAGATCCGCCATATCCGGCAGCGTCGCACAACCTGCAGTCAATAGAATCATCAGCCATGACAACAGCCTGCTATGCATTTTACAGAGCAAATCAGTTCGAAAATCATGTGTGATGGCGTGCATGGCTGGCAAGATGATAGAGTCAATAATGACTGACATGAGCCGACATGCAGAACACTGATCAAGGTTTTTAACTGCCAGCCGACTTTCATTTTCTTACGATGATGGCTGATAACAGGCAATTTTTATACCGACAAACACCCTCCATGGCAATCGCAGCTTACTCTTGTGTTTTCCTGGGTATATTGCCTATAGCTTGATTCAGGGTGCCAGCCCAATCCTTGCATTTGTAAAAGCTACCTATCAAAGCTGCCGATTTACAAGGCGATACGCTGGTCGAGAAAGTTTGCACAGAGCTAATCATCCATGCCCAGATCGAGAAAAAATTATTTTATTTAACGCGCCGTGATTTTCTGGACAACCAAGAGCTACTGGGCAAAACTCAGATCGAACATGAGCTGTCCAAGAAATTAATCGCTGAACTGGAATCCATGGCCTGCGCATAGCCTTGCACTATGCCGAGTTTAAGATACTGTGTGGGTATGTGATTCATCTCCCGGAAAAAGAGCAAAATCAACTATTTCCCAAAACCAAGAAAGCCATGCTCGACCTTGAGACACTTGCGATAGACTTGATTGAGCGCAAAGGCGGCGATAGAAAGAATTTGGCTTTCAGGCCAGCGGAGCAGACAAGATGTTTGATTTCGTGCCACTTGGCGCCCATAAAAAAACCGGCGCGCCCTCGGTGCGCATGAGATTGCCGACACACAGGCTCATTTGCCGTAGAGCGAGTTGATCCATCTTACTGCGGCTGCAGACAACCGTCACATAGACGCAGCGCTTTTGCTTATGTGCTCCATGGAGTGAACTTACGCCTCATGCTTGACTACGCTGATCTCCCCGTCTGCTTCCAGATTGGCAAATTTCACTTTTCCCAAATCATCGACACCAGCTTCTCGCAGTTTGGCCCACAATTCTTCTTCGGTAATAAATTCCCTTCGCATGTTTTTTTAATAAAATTCCCATCCTTGACAAGGCATATCAATGAAGGCTCGACAAGCCGTTGAATTACCGGAAATCGATAACTGAGCCAGTCGAGTAATACATTCCAGCCTATTAATGTGGAAACTAGAATAATGCCGTCGCCGACCGACTTGTATTCGCCAGACATGGCGTTTTGCGAGGCATCGGCAACGATCACAAGAATCAAGATGTCAGCGATGCCGACCGCGCCGACATCGCGCCGGATCACAAAACGGAAAATCAGAAACAAAAACCAGTATACCGCTGTGCCACGGATGATAATTTCCGCCACTGGCAAGCTAATTCCGAACAGTTCATGCCAGTTGATATCAGCGAACAGCTCCATCAACAAACTCCGGTATCGGCTGTGATAGACCAATACACCTGGCGTCATGTCTTTCAATCATGTGCCTGGGTGCGATGCATTCCTTGAATTCCATCATCGTCTGAATGTCTTGCAGCCTATCCTGGCGATAAATTCCAGATAGTCTGCAAGCTTGCAATCAAAACATCGCGCCTTCATGGCGATACCGCCATCGGATTTTCCCGACTTACTCCGTAATGGCACGCATTTTCGGTTGCAGCCATTGCACGGTTTCGGCCGCTTTTTTACCCGCCAGGAAAGCATGGTCCGAATTGTAGTATTCCCACTCGCTATAGCGGCCGGACAATACGATGTCATGCTCGGCCAGCCACGACTTGATCAGCTCAACGTTCTGCTTGCGCGCATGGTCATACACTACATATGCATAGGGCATGTCCACCAGGTTTGCGGTAATCAGGCGATCTGCCTGCGTCATCAAGCCAACCTTGACGCAATCCTGCACACAGCGGTCGATCAAGCTTTGACCATCCTGTGGCAAAGGCTGATCGTCCGAATAAGAAATTTCGCAAGTCAGGCCAAAGCCGCCGGCAGGATTGCAGTAAGGGCTGGCATTTCCCTGGACGAAAATCCGGTGAAATACCGTATCTTCAGGATAATAAATCCAGTGTTTATCGGTAATGTTTTCACGTGCCACACCCAGATTCACGCAACGTATCGAAATATGTTTCAGGCCACGCGCAGCCAGTCGCACCTCGGCAGGCGCTTCGTCACCGATGATGCGCACCAGCTCCGGCAAGGGCATGGTACTGATCAGATTGTCGTAGCTAAAGCGGCGACCGTCCGCCAGTGCCACAATCCGCTCTGCCGGCGAGATCTGTACCACATCCGCATTCAATTCCATGCTGCCCTTGATATGCGGAACGAAGCCAGCCATCATGGCTTGAAAACCACCGCGCAATGGATAGCCGAAGCGCGCATTTGGTCCCATCGGCTTGGCAACCGGCTCTAGCGCTCCCTCAATGATTTCATCCAGGTTCGGTAATGGCACGCGCCCGCCAAGCCAGGAAGTTTCCATCTCGGTCAGTGGCACTTTCCACAATTTTTTGTTATAGGGAATTGCAAAGTGCTTGGCAATGCCGGCACCCCATACCTTGTAAATGAATTCCTCAAAATTGGCCGGCTTGTGCGGTTCTGCCGTCGTGCGCGTGCCCGCGTCAGTTGGCAGCGCCACGCTGCCATCCGCGCAGCAATCGGCGACTGTCGCCACTTGCGTATCCTTATCGGCGGCACACTGCGCATTGGCGCTGCCGGCTGGCTCCTTGTCCTGGGGACCGAAACGCGCTTCCATGGCGCCGACGATGCATTCCCTGATCACTTTTGGCGGCAAGCCGTAGAGCGCGCCCTGGAATGGATAACGCGTATGCACGCCCTTGCTATATACCCATGCTTCGCGATCTTGCCAGTGGACGTTGGAGCCCAATAACATTTTGTACAGTTGATGCACGTACGGGTCATTGGAAAACATGATGTGTCCGGCATAATCGAAGGTAAAGCCCTTGTCCTCGATCGAGCGGCACCAGCCGCCGACTTCCGGGTTTTTATCCAGCAAAAGCGTGTCCTTATCCAGATGGTAGGCAGCACTCAAGCCGGTCGGCCCGGCACCGATGACAATGCTGCGGATATGCTGGGTTGCCGTCGGATTGCGCAAGCGATTGACCACGCCGGCACTATCTGCGTTAGCCGCCTGCGGCACCGGATCGTCACGCTTGTGCGCAGTGCCAGCCTCCAGCAGTTCGACCATTTTTGTGACCGTCACATCCCATGAGGTGGTTGACAGGATCTCGCGCATGCTGTCGATTTTTTGCTGCCTGCTATCCACTTCTTCCAGCAGTGCAGTCTCACAGGCGGTGATGAATGCATCTGCCGTGTCGGCAATCGCCACCGTGCCGCGATACAAGTCTGCCACGTCAGCAATCGGCGTACTGACGATCGGCAGTTCTGCGGCCATATATTCGAGCGTTTTGGTCGGGCTGATGAATTTGGTCGATTCGTTCAGCGCAAACGGCAACAGGCACACATCCCATCCGGCCAGAAAATGTGGTAATGCTTTGTACGGCTGCTGGCCAAGGTAATGCACGTTCGCGCGCTGCGGCAGGCTGGCCGGGTCGATTTTCAGCACCGGCCCGACCAGAACGATTTGCCACTGTGGATGCGCATCGGCGAGCTTGCCGATCAAATCGGCATCGAAGCGCTCGTCGATGACGCCATAAAATCCCAGCCGCGGCCCTGGAATATCACGGTGCAGCGGATGGGAATTGGAGCGGTCGAGCGCCTGCTCAAAATGCACCACATCGACACTGCTTGGAAAGCAATGGACATTGGGGTGCCGGTCACGCTTAGCGCGATACAGGCTGGGGCCGCCGGTAAACACAATGTCGGCCATCTTCAGCACCGCGTTTTCCCGCTGCAGCAACTGCTTTGGCGCGTTTTTGAATGATGCCAACTCATCCATGCAGTCGTATACGACCAGGCGTGGGTGCAATTCCTGCACTAGTGGCAATGCCATGGGCGTATAGAACCACACGATCGGATTATCGTAATCGGCCGCTAGTTGACGTACCATTTTGCGCAAGTGCGGCAGCTGGTCGTCATGAAAGCCCGGCATGTGCACCTGAGTGTGCGGCTGGCACACCAGCACATTCGGCATCGGTGTGGAGAATTGCAGGAAGGTTTCGTTTTCATCCAGCACAGGCTCTTCAAAAAAGACAATCTGGTAGTGTTCAGCCAGGCGCGACAGCAAATGCTGGGGCCGCTGAAAAACAAAATCCCAACGCAGATGGGAAAAAACAATAATGGTTGGCATGCTATCTCCTTGTCGCCTATGCGGCGTGTGTGACAAACAAAGTCTTTCAGTAATTCTTTGCGCTTCTCGCAGCGCGGCGGCATAAGGCTTGCACAGCACCCGTCGCAGGTCGTTATCTCCTTCCCGATTGATTTCCCATAAACCGCTCATGTGCCAGTGTTGTTCATCATCCCAATCGTGCCGATCAATTACCGGATAAAGACAGATGCCTTGCAAATCGACGCCCCGCTGGCGTGCAATCACTGCTTCCTGCGCAATTTCCCGGATCCACGCACCACGTCCGCTGCCGACATGACTGGTTTCGGCCAAAATCACCGGACGCTGGTAGCGTTGCTGCACCTCCATCAGCATCTGGTGCAGCCGCAGCCGGCGCGGGTCGTCCAGATGCCAGCACATGGCACTTTCCGCTCCCTGTGCCCACTGATTGTTATGGTAGTAATTGACGCCAACAAGATCCAGGTAGCGCGCTGCGCCACCGAGCTCCGGCGCAATTTTTCCGGCCAACATATCCCATGCTTCGAACTGCGCTGCACGCCATTGCGCTGCAGCTGTTGCCAGTTCCGGTTTTTCTTCGGCCGCAATCACATGAATCAACGGGTCGCAATGCAGGATGCGCGCACGTGCATCGACTTCCCAGATTGCTTCACAGCCGGCAATTGCCGCGCGCACCAGCTGGCGCTTGAACGCCATGGGGTCGCGATGCTGCATGGCACGATCTGCACTGTATTGGATCGGGCAAAATACCTCTGCGGCAAATGAAATTTCATTGATCGGCGAATAGATCGGTACATCATCTGAAAACGCTGCCAAAAACCGCGCTAACTCGCGGCAGAAGCGTGCAAACCTTTCAATGAACTCCGGCGCATAAGCATCAATATCGTCAGGCCAGCCATAATGGCAAAAAGTCCAGATCACTTGCACACCACTATTTTTGGCAGCCTCGGCACGCTGGATAATCGATGAAAAATCAAATTTCCCGTGCTTTTCTGCCAGCCGCCATCCGATGCTTTCACGTACCGTACGAATGCCGAATTCCTTGAGCAATTCGTAATCGCCAGGTGCTTGCTGTGCATGGCCATTGGCGACATTCATCGCTAATGGCAGGCCACTGGCATTGATATGGTCGGCACCTTCATATCCGGCCAGCCAGAAAGACCGCATCAGGCTGGTAGAGACTTGAATTGCCTTGTCACTCATGAAATCGATTCATCCTTTCGTTACGCAGCCACCAACATCCCAAGCACCAAGACAGACAGCCAATGCACTGACTTGGTAACGAAAATGCTTATCGAGGCATCCAATCACCACGAAGCAAGGCAATTACTTTGCTCGACTGCATTTTCTTTCTACATGCAGCCCATTTCATCTTCTCTATTGTGGATTCTTGCGCTATTCATCTATCCGATTTTGATCAAATCCTCTCCATTCTTCTTGTAAATACCTCTATCTGATTTGTTTTCCATAATTTTTTCATCTGTGTGCAAACATTGCTGGCTTCAATTGCCTGGTGCAGCATGTTATGCATGTGCCATGCTTTGAATGCCCTACTCTTGTTCCGAAAAGCATACGCAAAAGCTATGCCGATCGCTTTAACGAAGCACTGATTAAACAACAGAGAATCAATCCAGCAGCAAGCGCTGAGTAATTTTTACTGCTGGCAGTAAAAGCTACAGCGACGCATTTTGAATGGACAATCGGATAGCTGTAGCTCATGCATGATGTGCAACAACAGCGATGCGGCAGCAAATATTCTTGTCCAATGGCAGCGTCGCATTGGTGTGTGTCAATAGCAGCCAATCGATGTCTTGTTGCGTCAGTAAACGATCCGTCGCGGCTGAAAACTAGTTCACCAGTCGGTACGCTTTCTGCTTATGCTTTCTGCTTATGCATGTGTACCGTTATCCCAGTCATTGGCGTTAGATGGAATACAGCTTGACCGCCGGATTAAGGTTGCAGAAACAATAGAGGATATAAAGCTTTGAAAAAACCGGTTGAAGTGAAGTTGATCAATTGACTTACGCCATCGCTTGGAAAATTTATCCAAAATGAAATTATTTTTTCACACTATGATTAATGAAATGGTTATGACAAGCCGATCTCAAATGTAAGTCCTAGCATGTTAAAAACAGCAGGGGTATGTACTGCATTGGCTGGTAAAAATTCATTTTCGAGAAAATCGGCAACGGTTCTGTTGGTGTAACTTGAAAGATAAGGGAATCCATATATCTTGGACATAAAGGATTTAATTTATGGGAAATTTAATTTTTCATAAGAATTGACATGTGGTTGTTGGCTATCGTAAAGCTTGAATTTGTATATTGATCGACATAAAAAATGACGTCATTAATCAATCGGCTTCGTGTGAAATTACTATATTAATGATGAATTGGCTCAATTTCATCCTGTTCCATGACTACTGCACTTTATTCATGTGCTTGGGACAGACACAGTATGGCCGTTATTTTCAACAGCGCATTCGAATGTATCAGTCTGATTCTGCCAGTGCCGGTTTCCGTCCCAAGTTCCTGACGCGTCAATCTGCAGCAGCACTCTGTCACTTCGTTTGTCACAACGCTGAAAATCGGTGGCGGTCATGACAGCATTTTTTTCACGAATAGCCAAAGGCGTTGAAAACAAGATTCTGACCTCACCTCCAGGTACTGGGCCTGAAAATACCGCGAATATTTTCTCCAAGGAGTCAGTGCCTGCGGGTAGGTCAGGATTGATATGTTCATCCGAAAACATCCTCAATGCATTGCCGGCCGTTATTGCTTATATCGATCGGGAAGAAAACTGCCGTTTCGTTAATGCAGCGTACGAACAGTGGTTCGGTCGTTCACGCGATGAAATTATTGGCAAGCCTTTGAATCAAGCGCTCAAATCATGGTATTCACGGATTCATCATCATCTTCGCCAGGCACTGGACGGCGAAGCTGTCTGCTATGAAGCAAAGATGAGTTTGCCAAAAGGAAATCGACGGGTAATGGCCATCTACACGCCAGATGTCGACAACCATGGCGTCGTGCTGGGTCTGACTCTGATGGCAATCGATATTACCGGCAACGCCTATGCCAGCCGCAAGCTCCACGATCAGGAAAAGCAGTTAAGAAGAATCACTGATGCCATCCCGCTTTTCATAGCCCAGTGCGATACGCATTATCGGATTCGTTTTGTCAATCAATCCTATGCGAAACGACTGGGGCTGCGTCCGGAACAGACCATCGGCAAACAGCTTTCGGAAATCGTCGGCGAGGATGCATTCCTGCAATTTCGCCAACATGTGGATGCCGCACTCGCCGGGAATGTGCAGGAATTGGAAATCAAGGTGCCGTTCAAGATTGGTGCGCATTACATGCACATCAGCTATTTGCCGGAACTCGACGAACACGGTCGCGTGCATGGCTTGATTGCCGCGTTCAGCGATGTGACCAGACTACGTCGTACCGAGGAACAGTTACATCAGCGCGAACAGGAATTCAAAACCCTGGTAGAAAATTCGCCGGATGTGATCGCAAGAATCGACCGCGACATGCGCCATCTTTATGTGAATCCGGCAATCGAAAAAACATTTGGCCTGCCGGCGTCTGCCTATCTCGGCAAAACCAAAGCAGAACTTGGGTTACCGCATGCCATGGTTGTCGCCTGGGAGGCCGCCGCACAACAAACTTTTGCAAGCGGACAGGAACAGCGTTTCGATTTTGAATTACCTGACAATGAACAGTTGCGCCATTTTTCTGTCCGTTTGATTCCCGAACCGAATCAGGAAGGCAGCATCGACTCGATACTCGGGATCACCTATGATGTAACCGATCGGGCCAGGATGGAACAAGAACGTGAAATCCTGCTGAAGCGAGAACGCAGCGCGCGTATTCAAGCAGAAACATCGGCCCGTGCGCGGGATGAATTTCTGGCAATCGTGTCACATGAATTGCGCGCTCCCTTGAACGGCATTCAAAGCTGGGCACATATACTGGAAAACTATGTCGCTGAAACCGCCAGCACCCCACTGGCGCAGCGTGCGCTGAACGGCATCAAGACTGGTATTGCACAACAGGTCCGGCTGATCGAGGACTTGCTGGATGTAACTCGCATGGTCAGCGGAAAATTACGTTTAGTCGAGCAGCCGCTGGCCTTTCTCCCCGTATTGCAGGCCGCAGTCGCCAGCGTGCGATCGATGGCCAACGCCAAACAGATCGAGATTAACTGTAACTACAGGATCACTGCAGAACAGATCAATGGCGATGCTGACCGCGTACAGCAAATCTTTTGGAACTTGCTGTCGAATGCGGTCAAGTTTACACCCAGCCAGGGCAAGATTTCCCTGACGGCGGAAACGATCGAATCCGGCATTTGCGTCACCATCAAAGACAACGGCATTGGGATTTCTCCCGATTTTCTGCCGCATCTGTTTGACCGGTTTAGCCAGCAAGACACCTCCAGCACCCGCGGCCATTCCGGCCTCGGACTTGGGCTGTTTCTGGTGCATCATCTGGTGGAGTTACATGGCGGACGCATCACTGTAGAGAGTCATGGTAAAAATAGTGGCACAACTTTTTCAGTCAACTTGCCGCTTGCTATCAACCATCTTTCTAATCCGGCATCGCTCGATGAGACAGGCTGCGCCACGCTGCCTCAGCCATCATTACAAGGGACCCGCATCCTTTTGATCGATGACGAGCATGAAGCTCGCGACGCGCTCAGCGTGGTACTGGGTGCTGCCGGCGCCCACGTGTTTTCTGCCGCATCCTCCAAGGAAGCGCTCGACTGGCTGGAGACAGTGGACAGCAATGAAATGCCCGATATGCTGATATGCGACATTGCAATGCCCGATGAAGATGGATACTCAGTGCTTCGTAAAGTCAGGGCATGGAAAACCAGCCAAGGTGTCACGCCACTTCTGCGTCTGCCAGCGCTGGCGCTAACAGCCTTCTCGCAACGTGAAGATCGCATACGGGCATTGAGCGCCGGTTTTCAGATGCACATGAGCAAACCAGTGGTGCCGCAGGAATTAATGGTGGTGATCGCCAATATGGTACAGCATGGTTGACAATATATAAGTTGACCAAGCAAACATGGTCCAGAATCGGCAATTTCCTTCATTATCAGACCAAGATTTATGAAGTATAAGGTGGCAGTTCCTTGCTCAAGGACGAGAAATTTTCGCCTCTCATGGGCGAGGCAGACGTATGCTGGTCGAAAGGCCCATATTCTTCCAGTCGGTTATACAAGGTTTTCAGGCTGATCCCGAGAATGTCGGCGGCACGTTTTTTGACGCCGCCACATAGCTCCAGTGTCGCAAAAATGAATTTACGGTCGACTTCGGCCAAGGATGTTCCAACTGGAATTGCCAGAGACAAACCTGGCGGTTTCGAAATAGTTACGGACGGCACCAATACCGAGGCATCGATTACCTGGTCTGACAAAATATAGGCACGCTGAATATAATTGCGCAACTCTCGCACATTTCCCGGCCAACGATACGAAGCCAGACTGCTTAGCGCCTCCGGTGACATGGATTTTTCAGTACCGTGAACAGCATTCAGCTCAGCGAGAAAATGTTCTGCCAACAACTCCACGTCGCCACCACGGTCGCGCAAAGGAGGAATACTGATGGGAAAAACATTCAAGCGATGATAAAGATCAAGCCTTAATTTTCCTTCTGTAACTGCCTGTTCCGGATCCCGATTACTGGCAGCGATCACCCGCACATCCGTCTCGATTTCCTGATTGCTGCCGATCCGCATGAATGAACCGCTTTCCAATACCCGCAGCAGCTTGACTTGCAGTTCCAGCGGCATTTCAGTTATTTCATCGAGAAACAGGGTGCCGCCATTGGCACGTTCGAAATAGCCTTTATGCTGGCGATCGGCGCCGGTAAAACTACCCTTCTCATGCCCGAACACTTCACTTTCAATCAATTGTGGGGAAATGGCGCCACAATTCACAGGCAGAAATGGATGTTTTTGCCGCAAACTTAATTCATGGATGGTTTGCGCCGCGAGTTCCTTGCCGGTACCGCTTTCCCCCAGCAAGAGTACGGTTGCCTCGGTTGGCGCAACCCGGGCCACATGGTTATATAATTTTTGCATGACAGGCGCTGCGCCCAACATCTGGCCGAATCGGCCAAGGCGGCGCAATTCACTGCGCAATATGCCGATTTCAGCCTTGAGGTCAACCGTGCGCGGCACCCGCGACAAGATTGCCTTCAGGCGCCGATAATTAATCGGCTTTGTCAGATAATCGGCAGCACCAAGGCGCAAGGCCTCTACTGCAGTTTCGACACTTGCATGTCCTGTGATCAAAACGATTTGGGTTTTGGTGCGTGCCTCGAAATCATCAAACAAATCCATGCCATTACCATCAGGCAGCTTCAAATCGACAAGCACAACATCCGGACGCTGGCGGCTGATTTGTGTCTGTGCTTCCTGAATATTTCCAGCCACAGCCGTAGTGAATCCTTCTGCTACAGCGATTTCCACCAACGCATCGCGCGCATTAGCATCATCATCAACAACAAGAACATGCGGCATAACACTTATTCCATCAATGAGGGCGCATTAAAATTGAACATCGCAGGACTGGCATGCTGATCAGCGTACTGCATTAGAAATGACCCTACTCCATTGCCAGAAAATGACAGTTTGCTGCATTGTTTTGGCAAATTCACGGAAACGCATCAATACCAGGAAAAATGCAACCTTATTGGGGATGTCTGGTGTTGTCTTACCTGGCATCAGTCCACAGCTTCCTAAAAATCCGGTTGCCAACACCCGCATAGGCGAGGCAGAACCGGATTTAGGAGAACAAGCTTATTTTTTTTCTACCGTTAATTTATTTTCCACGCTTTTGACGCCATCAATGCCTTTGACAATGCTGGCGGCACGCTCTTTCTGTCTACTATCTTCAACTGCACCATTGAGTGAGACTACACCCTTGTTGGTTTCCACATTGATGTCGGTACCCTTGACAGTGGTATCTGCAAGCAAGGCTGTCTTTGCCTTGGTAGTAATCACGGAATCATCGACTGCCCTTCCTGCAGAAGAACTATCGCCATACGCACCGGACGATGTACCGGAAGTGCCAGATGAATCAGCGCCTGCATTAGAAGATGCAGTTGCCGACCGGGATTCAGACGCAGAGGATTGCATATCATTTTCTGCCTGGCCGGCATCATTGCGTCCACATCCTACCAAAATCACGCTGGCGACCAAGATGGAAAAAAGTGCCTTTGAAACATTCTGGATGCCACTCATTCTCGTTCCTTTTATCAATTGGGCCATACATGCCGTTCGTATGCATGCATGGCCTAGTTATATGGAAATGATTCGGTATAGATACATCGGATCAGACCTGTTCGCCCAGCCAATTACCTGGTGGTGCCCGATCCTGTGGTACCGGATGTGTCGCTGCCAGGAGTGCCTGCAGCGCCTGAAGATGTGGTGTCAGGCGGCGTCGCACCGGTTGCTGCACCAGTCCCAGGCGTTGTCCCCATCCCCGATGTGCCGCCCATGCTTGAACTGCCAGACCCGGTCGTGTCAGAAGAAGAGGTGCCGCTACCTGAAGTACCCGCGCCCGAGGAAGTGCTGCTGCCAGTAGTTGAATCGGCTGGTGCAGCTGCGCTGCCGGAGGTGCTAGGAGAAGTGCTAGGACTGGAAGACATGCTTCCGGACGTTGCACTTGACGTATCACCGCTGCTGCCGGCTGCGCCGGTTTGATCAGTTTCGGAACGGCGTTCGCATCCGGCAAACAATGCACTTAATATGCCCGCCATCAGTATGATCTTGGAAGTATTTTGTAATGATTTCATATTATTTCCTTTCGCTTAAAAATTATGCGGTCTGCTTTCTAGACTCTGCAACATGTAATAAGTTCTTCAACATTTGCATTATGAACAACACATCCACATGCATCATGTGACTATCGTCAACTTACTAAAATATCATGGATACATATTGAGAAAGTCAGGGTTGACTCTTTCTTTCCTTTATCCAAGCAGCTGCAAAACCAATGCGATGTGTTTGGACATGCCAATTTTCCGTTTGCCTCATAAAGCCCGGCGTGGCAAATGCATGGATGGCAATTGCACTTACTGCGTAATAATTGCCATTTGAAATTCAATCGTTACCGAAGATAAAGCAGATATTCCCTTTGCAACTGATTTACGCAGACATCATAGTGGGGTGAGCATGTAATTACGCTTGTGACGGATATCAAGCCAAAGATGAGTAAGCGTGAATAAACAATAAAATACTTGCTTACTGGTTTTTTTATTTTCTGTTACCAATAAATATTGAAAGTTATTTTTTTCAGGCAATATTTTTTATTGATATACAGAGAATTACTTCTGGCATGCTGCGAAAATTTTATGCTGTCATCAACATGCTCGACAATCATTTCCTGCCGGCGATTGCTGTATCAGCAGCGCGGCACATGAGCGTACACAACCGGACCTCGATACCTTGTTATAGACTTCAATAACCCAACATGTAGGTTGGCGCAACGACGCTTCTGTTCCTGCATGTTTACCAATGGTGCCTGGCTTTAACTATGATTGTCGACAAACCCCTGAAGTGCTTCGGACTATTGTATGGCGCTTCCCCGGTGATGGAATCGCTGTATCAGCACGTGGAGCGGGTTGCGGTGACCAATGCCACTGTATTGATCAGCGGCGAAAGCGGAACCGGCAAAGAACTGCTGGCAAAAACCATTCACCTTGCCAGCCTACGTCGCGATCATGCATTCGTTGCAGTCAATTGTGGCGCGATACCGAGTCACTTGATGGAGTCGGCGCTGTTCGGTCACGAAAAAGGCAGCTTTACCGGTGCAGTGCGCCAGCATGCCGGCTATTTTGAACAAGCAAGCCACGGCACCTTGTTTTTGGATGAAATTACCGAGATGCCGACCGACATGCAAGTCAAGTTGCTGCGCGTGTTGGAGACCGGCAGCTTTGCACGGGTCGGCGGCGATGCACAGGTCAAGAGTGACGTTCGTGTGTTGGCCGCAACTAACCGTGATCTGACGACAGCCGTCAGGCAAAGCAAGCTGCGCGAGGATCTGATGTATCGACTGGCAGTGTTTCCGCTACCGCTGCCGCCATTGCGGGAAAGAGGAAACGATATTGAATTGCTGGCTTGGCATTTTCTTCACGGCTTGAACGACAAGGAAGGCAGTAACAAGAAATTTTCCCGTAAATCCCTGGAAGTGATGCGCACCTATGCTTGGCCCGGCAATGTGCGGGAATTGAAAAACCTGGTGCAGCGCGCCTTTATTTTATCGACCGACACGCTGGCTATTGATGAATGGATTTCCGATCTGACGGTGCACAAGCCGACGGAACAGGAAGGCTGCTTGAATTTTTTCGTCGGCACACCTTTGGCAGATGCACAACGTGAAATCATCCTGGCCACGCTGAAGCATTTTGACGGCAACAAGCGCTTGACGGCAGAAGCGCTCGGCATCAGCCTTAAAACGCTATATAACCGCTTGAAGGATTATTGACTATCCACTGGTTTTTCAAGGCTCGGCCAAGAGTCCGGAATTTCGGCTCACCAGCTATCCATTTATTCAATCAAATTTCCGACAAAAACAATATGAATAGCCTGATGTATAGCCATAAAAAAGCGCTCGACTCATATAGACGCCCCGTATGCCAGGCTTAGTCGCTGCGAGCTTTATCCATTGATGATTTCGCCCCCATTCGGATGCAGCACCTGGCCAGTCATGTACGAACAATCCTGGCTCGCCAGGAATACATAGCACGGCGCAATTTCATCTGGCTGTCCGGGACGTCCGAGCGGCACATCCTGGCCGAATTGTGCAACCTCATTTTCGGAAAAACTGGCGGGAATCAAAGGTGTCCATACCGGCCCCGGCGCGACCGCGTTGACATGAATGCCGCGTTTGACCAGCTGCTGCGCAAGCGAACGGGTAAACGCCACGATCGCCCCCTTAGTCGCTGCGTAATCGAGCAAATGCCCACTGCCTCGATAAGCAGTTACCGAGGTCGTATTGATAATGCGTGCCCCGGGCTGCAAATGCGGCAGCGCAGCCTTGACTGTATGGAACATGGAAAAAATATTGGTGCGGAATGTTTTTTCCAATTGCTCAATACTGATATCGGCAATGCTTGATTGAAGATGCTGTTCGGCTGCATTATTGACCAGAATATCGAGCTTGCCAAAACTCGACAGCGTGGTGCGCACCAATTGCTTGGAAAAAGCCGGGTCGCCAATATCCCCGGCCAAGGCAATGCATTCCCGGCCGCAGTTCTGGATTTGCTGACGGGTTTCTTCTGCATCGGCATGCTCGTCAAGATAAGCAATCACGATATGCGCACCTTCCTTGGCAAACGCAATCGCAGCCGCACGCCCGATACCACTGTCGCCGCCGGTCACCAACGCGACCTTGCCATTCAATTTCCCGCTGCCGGTATAGTTGGTTGCGGCTGACGCCGGATGCGGACGCATTGCCTGCTCCGATCCTGGCTGGTGCTCCTGATGCTGCGCAGGAACTGAAGAAGGAGGATTTTGCTGAGCCATACACTACTCCTGCAATAAACGGATGTATCAGCCGTTTAGCAGCTTTCATGCCATAGCCGCAGCCTGCTGGCACGCGCGAAAACTCTGCGCGGCCCAATAAAAATTATTACAGGCCTGGGATCAAAATTACCTGGAGCAGGTGCTGGTGCACAATATGTCGGCGCTGAATATTTTTCAGCGGCAAGCGAACACTTGGCAAAGATTGCCCCTATCCAGGCAAGCGCCTTACGCGGCGAGCGGGCGCATGCGTTCTATTGCCTCGATCAATATGCGTGGATCACCCGCAGCCAGCCGCTGCGAGTCGGACAAGGTCTGGCGGAAATTGCGGGCGCCCGGCATGCCGGCCATCAAGCCCAGCATATGCCGGGTGATGCTGTTGATCCGCAACCCGCTGCCATGACTGACCGGCCGGTTCAGCTGCGTGCGGATATACGGCAGCATCGCCTGCACGATCTCGACGCGGGATTTGGACGGCGCCGGATCACCGTAATAGCGCGCATCGAAGTCTGCCATAAGATAAGGGTTGTGGTAAGCCTCGCGTCCTAGCATCACGCCATCGACTTGCTGCAAATGGCCATCGATCTCGGCCGCGGTCTTGATGCCGCCGTTGATGATGATTTCCAGGTCGGGGAAATCGCGCTTCAACTGATATGCAAAAGCGTACTTCAATGGCGGCACTTCGCGGTTTTCCTTCGGGCTCAAGCCCTTCAGCACCGCATTGCGCGCATGCACAATGAATGTGCGACAGCCGGCAAGCGCAACCGTGCCGACAAAATCGCGCACAAAATCGTAAGACGCAACATCATCGATGCCGATCCGGTGCTTGACTGTCACATCGATCGCCACCGCATCGCGCATCGCTTTCACACAATCGGCCACCAGTTGTGCTTCATTCATCAGGCAGGCGCCGAATGCGCCTTTTTGCACCCGTTCAGATGGGCAGCCGCAATTCAAATTGATTTCATCATAGCCCCACTGTTCACCCAGCTTTGCGCATTTCGCCAGATCATCCGGCTCGCTGCCGCCGAGCTGCAGCGCGAGCGGATGCTCTTCCTGGCTGAAGTCCAAGTGGCGCGCCACATCGCCGTGCAGCAAGGCGCCGGTCGTCACCATCTCGGTGTACAACCAGGTATGGCGCGTAATCTGCCGGTGGAAAACGCGGCAATGGCGGTCAGTCCAGTCCATCATGGGCGCAACTGACAAGCGGCGCGGCGATTTGGGGCTTTTATTCATGTCTATTTCTGCTAAGGACAAGCGTCTGGATACTGACAAACCGCTTGCATCATCCGCTACGCTGCTTGCTATTTTGTCAGCCCGGTGACGGGTGAAGCAGCAGTATACGGAAATTTCGCATTGCAGGTGCAGTTGCCCGCCGATACCGGCAGCGCAATCGTACTATGATGGCAGTATTGACTGCATTTCTGATGGATTCGCGCCATGCCAAACCCGACCGACACCCGGCATTTCTGGATGCCCTTTACCGCCAACCGCCAGTTCAAGGCCAAACCGCGCATGCTGGTCGCTGCTTCCGGCATGCATTACACCAGCGACGACGGCCGCCAGATCCTCGACGGCGCCGCCGGCCTGTGGTGCGTCAATGCCGGCCACGGCCACCCGAAAATCACTGAAGCGATCCAGCGCCAGGCAGCCGCCATGGATTTTGCGCCGGTGTTCCAGATGGGCCATCCAAAAGCCTTTGAAGCAGCTACGGCGCTGGCATCGATCGCGCCGGAAGGATTGAACCGCGTCTTTTTTTGCAACGATGGTTCGGAAGCAGTCGATTCAGCCCTGAAAATCGCGCTGGCCTACCATCGGGTGCGCGGCGACGGCTTGCGTCATCGGCTGATTGGCCGTGAGCGCGGTTACCACGGGGTCGGTTTCGGCGGCATTTCAGTCGGCGGCATCGCCGGCAACCGCAAGCATTTCGGTCCGGCGCTGCCGGCAGTCGACCACCTGCGCCATCCATTGAACATTGCGCAAAATGCCTTTACCCGCGGTTTGCCGCAGCAAGGCGCCGAGCTAGCCGATGAACTCGAACAGCGGCTATTGGCACTGCATGATCCGGCAACAGTCGCCGCCGTCATCGTCGAACCGATACAGGGCTCCACCGGCGTCATCCTGCCGCCGCAAGGCTATCTGCAAAAACTGCGCACGATTTGCGACAGATACGGCATCCTGCTGGTATTCGATGAAGTCATTACCGGCTTCGGCCGCCTCGGTGCGGCCTTCGGCGCCGATTATTTCGGTGTGCTGCCCGACATGATCATTTGCGCCAAGGGCTTGACCAATGCCACGGTGCCGATGGGTGCGGTGATCGTGCGCCAGGAAATCCACGATGCCTTCATGGATGCCGCAGCTGACAATGCGATCGAATTTTTCCATGGCTATACCTATACCGGCCATCCGCTGGCGTCTGCTGCCGCCATTGCCGCGATCGACGTGTATACCAGCGAAGGATTGTTCGCGCGCGCAGCCGAGATGGCGCCCTACTTCGAAGACGCGGCCCACAGTCTGAAGGGACTGCCGCATGTCAAGGATGTGCGCAATCTTGGGCTGGTATGCGGTATCGAACTGGAAGGTATTGCCGGCCAGCCGACGACACGTGCGTTCGATGTTTTCCTGAAATGTTTCTGGGAAAAGAATTTACTGATCCGCACCACTGGCGACATCATCGCCCTGTCGCCACCGCTGATCATCGACAAGGCCCAGGTCGATCAAATGTTCGATGCGCTGGGTGAGGTTCTCAAGGGTATGTAACGCCCTACTGTCGCTATCTGGTTTGAACAATGATGCTCAGACATGCGGAAAGTCTGGGTTGTGCGCCACTTCCCACAGGAAACCGTCGAGGTCCGTGAAGTAGCCGGAATAGCCGCCCCAGTCGGTTGCATGGCCGGGCTTGACCACCGTGGCGCCAAAGGTCGCAACGTGCGCCAGCAAGGCATCCACCTCGGCCGGTGAATGTACATTGTGCGCCAGTGAAAAGCCGGCAAAACCCGTACCGTGCGCAGACACGCCGGCATCGGCCGCCAAGCTCTCGCGCGGCCACAATGCCAGCCAGGTTTTGCCGAGTTCGAAAAAGGTCACCGACGGCGGCGTTCTCAGGCGCGGCAGTTCAAGTCCCTCTGCATAGAAGCGGGTAGCCCGCTCCAGGTCGGCAACGCCTAGGGTGATCAGGCTAATGCGTGGTTCCATGACATTCCTTTCTTACGCCATTTCCCTGCTTTTTTGTAGTGTGTGCAGCTTGCCAACTGCCCCAGTCAAACTTGCCGTTGCAAACCCGATCAATGAAAAAATCTGGCGCCGCTTGATGCACCCGAAAAAATGCACCCGAAAAATCATCAGAAACACGACACAAACCCGAGGCAAGCAGCGAAGGAGTCCTTGATATCAGTTCAAGCTGCCAAATACCTTGCCGATGATCTTGCTGCCGGAACCGATCGGATCACGCCTGATCGCTTTTTCTTCTTCGGCGATCATGTAATACAGCCCGTCAAGCGCACGCTGGGTTACATAGCCTTCTACCGTAGATTGCTGTTCATTGACCAGATTGAATTTCGATGCCTGTGCCATGGTGGCATTGTATTTTGCGGTCAGGCCGGAGCGGTCGGTAATGCCTTTGACCATCGGCAAGAACTTGACTCCGAGCGACCTGGAAGTCTTTTCACGAAAAAAATCGGTCACCGATGTCTCGCCGCCGGACAGGATATTCTTGGCATCATTCACCGACATCGATTTCACGGCATTGAGCAACAATGGCTTTGCCAGCGGCACCGCAGCTTCGGCGGCGCGGTTCATCGACAGCACCAGATCATCGAGTTGCTGGCCGCGCCCGGTCATTTTCAGCAAGGGCCGGGCTTGCTCCAGAATTCCGGGGAGCTGGATTTTTACCTGGTCGTTGCTCAGGAAACCATCCTTGACGCCAAGCTTGGCCACGGCTGCCACCGCACCTTTTTCCAATGCCGCTTTCAGACCACTGGTCGCATCGCGATTGGACAAATCCGAGAAAGAGAGGGCAGCGGCTGTCGAGGCGACCATGGCCAGCATCAGCAGCAATGCGCCTTTAAGGAAATCGGTTTTGATCATCAAGTGCCTCTTGAAAAAAATTTAGTGTAACCCAGTTCGCGTAGACCACAAAAAACTGAGCGCCTGCGCATCTTTCAACATGGCGCGCGTTTCGATCTACCCCAACCGGTTGGCTTGGCATTACCCCACGGTACCCGGTTTCATTTCCAGCCTTCCAGGAAACGCTTGGACAGTACAGGCACCTGCCTTGACATTACCTGGCCCAATTCACTTTACTTGCCAGGTTGGCCGGCATCGGCATCTGTCACCTTTACCAGATCCGCGCAGTGCCTGCTATACAACACTTGGCGACAGCTTACGCATTTCCAGTATTCAAAACAGTATAATTTTCACAGATTTTATTGATATCCTTTCAACCTTGCACAGGAAATTTCATGATCCATCGTCTTGCCCTGTATGGTGCATTGGCCGCTCTGCCCGCTTTTGGATTCGCACAATCCTATGATTCCCCACTCGGCGCAAGAGCTCAGACTGACATACCTCTGCCTGCGCCAGGTTATCTGTGTTGCAATATGCGTAGCACAGACGGCTGGATCAGCGATAGCAATTATATACAGAGCAATCAGCAGCTTTTGCCGGCTGGCACTCCGGTACGCTCAGTCAGCTTTGGCCGCTATCGCGTCAATACCGAAATGGCTGGCCGTCCGCAGGCCATCGGCAATGATTACAGCCGTGACTTGCCGATGGAAGCTTTCGCCAAGCGTTATGTGGTGGCGCTCAATCCAGCGGCAAAACTGGCTGGCTATCCTGAGAAAATCCGTAAAGCCATCACCAGCGCCCGCCTAACGCCTGGGATGACACGGGATCAGGTCATCATGGCTGTCGGCTACCCGATAAGCAGCGAAAATCCCAGCTTGGATGCCAACAGCTGGCGCTACTGGCTCAGCACATTTACCGAGTACAGGGTAGTGTTTGATGATCAGGGCAAGGTGAAAGACATCGTGGTCGATGCGCTTACGCGTCCCCATGTGGTGCTCGAATAGGCAGCAACCAGTGCCCAACGGTGCTAGTCCCTCATCCGCCGGAGGTGCCCGCTAAAAAGCCCGCAATTTGCGGGCTTTTAGTTTTTTATTGAAAACCTGTGCCCAGCGACAATAAAAAAGCCGCTGCATCTTTGCATGCAGCGGCTTCGATATTACAGCCAAGGTAAAGCTTATGCGGCGTCGCGCGAAGCCTTTTTGCGCTCATGTTCCTTCAGGAAACGCTTGCGCAGCCGGATGCTTTTTGGCGTGATTTCAACTAGCTCGTCATCATCGATGAATTCGACTGCATATTCGAGCGACATCTGGATCGGCGGCACCAGGCGCACCGCTTCATCGGTGCCGGAAGAGCGCACGTTGGTCAGTTGCTTGCCCTTGATCGGGTTGACCACCAAGTCATTTTCACGCGAATGGATGCCGATGATCATGCCTTCATACACCGGGTCGTTATGGGAAACGAACATGCGGCCACGATCCTGCAGCTTCCAGATTGCATAGGCCACCGCAGCACCGTCATCCTGTGAAATCAGCACGCCATTGCGACGGCCGCCCAGCTCGCCCTTGGAAGCATCAACTGGCGCATACTCATCAAAAATGTGGCTCATCAAGCCGGTGCCGCGCGTGAGCGTCATGAATTCACCCTGGAAGCCGATTAGACCCCGTGCCGGAATGCGGTATTCGAGACGCACACGGCCCTTGCCATCCGGCTGCATGTCTTGCAGATCGCCACGACGGCGGCCCAGCTCTTCCATGACTGCACCCTGGTTGGTTTCCTCGACGTCAATCGACAGCAATTCGAACGGCTCATGACGCACGCCATCAACCATTTTGAACACCACCTGTGGACGCGAGACAGCCAGCTCATAGCCTTCACGACGCATGTTTTCGATCAGGATGGTCAGGTGCAATTCACCGCGGCCAGCCACCTCGAATGTGGTGTCGTCGCCGGTATCGGTGACGCGCAGTGCAACGTTGGCTTTCAATTCACGCTCCAGACGCTCGCGGATCTGGCGGCTGGTGACGAACTTGCCTTCGCGTCCGGCCAACGGCGAATTGTTGACCATGAAATTCATGTTCAGGGTAGGTTCATCGACCGTCAGCATTGGCAACGCATCTGGCGTATCGACCGCGCAAATGGTGGTGCCGATACCCAGTTCTTCGATGCCGTTGACCAGCACGATATCGCCAGCAATCGCTTCATCCACCAGCACCCGCTCCAGGCCCTTGAAAGTTAATACTTGGTTGATGCGTACTTTGCGTGGTGCGCCATTCGGGCCATCCATGATGATCACATCCTGCAGCGCTTTCACGCGGCCGCGTGTAATGCGGCCAATACCGATCTTGCCAACGTACGAGTTGTAATCGAGCGAAGAAATCTGCAACTGCAAGGGGCCATCAGGATCGTCGTCACGTACCGGAACGTTTTTCAAAATCGCATCAAATAGCGGCGTCATGTCGCCACTGCGTACATCCTGATCCAGGCCGGCATAACCATTCAATGCCGAAGCATAGACCACCGGAAAATCCAGTTGTTCGTCGGTCGCGCCTAGCTTGTCGAACAATTCGAAGGTCTGGTTGACCACCCATTCGGTACGCGCGCTAGGGCGATCCACCTTGTTGACCACCACGATCGGCTTCAATCCCAGCGCCAGCGCCTTGCGGGTCACGAAACGGGTTTGCGGCATCGGGCCGTCAACCGCATCGACCAGCAGCAACACGCTGTCGACCATCGACAACACCCGCTCCACTTCACCGCCGAAATCGGCATGGCCCGGCGTATCAATGATATTGATATGGGTGCCGTTGTATTCAACCGCGCAATTTTTTGCCAGAATCGTGATGCCACGTTCTTTTTCAATGTCATTGGAATCCATTACGCGCGTATCGACTTGCTGATTTTCGCGGAAGGTGCCGGACTGGCGCAGTAATTGGTCGACCAAGGTAGTTTTGCCGTGGTCGACGTGGGCAATGATGGCGATGTTGCGGATAGCGCGTTTGGTATTGGACATGATGTAGGGGCGGTGGTCGTAGGGAACGAAATTCAGAAAACCAAAAATTATAGCATGCTGCGACGCACGAAAACATGAAAAGTCTTGAAATTTCAATGAGTTGCCATTGCTACCCGTCATGCTGCCATATATTTACCGGCTAGTTTCGTAGCGAACTTCTATCGAACAACTGTCATGCAGAGGAAAATGCTACCAAGCGCTCAGGGGCCAGCACATTGAATTCCTGCAATTGCGCAGTGCCGAGCAATTTATTGCCGTTACTCTGGTAAACACGCACACGACCTTGATAATCCGGCAAGATCATCTCTTCTTTACCCAGTGCCAGCCGCTGGCCATGCAGAAAACGCTGTGCCAATAGATCAGACAATGTAATCGCCGGAAAACTTGACAAAAGAGCATCAACTGGAGCCAATGACTGAGGTCGATCCATTTCGGACAGGGATGCCAAGTCATCAAGCGTCATGCAATCCGTCAGCGCCAAATCACCTACCTGGGTGCGGCGCAGCGCCTGCAAATGAGCACCGCAGCCAAGCGCAGCACCGATATCCTCACCCAGCACGCGAATGTAAGTGCCCTTGCTGCAGGCCACCCGCAAGGTCAGGTAAGGCGCTTCGAAACTGAGCAAGTCGAGCTGGTGGATCGTCACATGCCGCGCCTCACGTTCCAGCGTGATGCCGGCGCGCGCATATTCGTACAGCGGCTTGCCGTCGCGTTTCAAGGCGGAATACATCGGCGGTACCTGCTCGATAGCGCCGCGAAAACGCTCAAGCACGGCGTCGACCTGTTCACGCGTGACCACCACTTCCTGTTGTTCCAGCACTTCGCCTTCGGTGTCGCCAGTGGCGGTACGAATACCGAGATGGATCACGGTTTCATAGGTTTTGTCGGCCTCCAGCAAATCCTGGGCAAACTTGGTCGCTTCGCCAAAACATAGCGGCAGCAATCCGGTGGCAAATGGATCAAGCGTGCCGGTATGGCCTGCCTTTTTGGCATTCAGCAGGCGTTTGGCTTTGATCAAGGCGTCGTTGCTGGACAAACCGACCGGCTTATCGAGCAACAATACGCCATCCAGCGCGATGCGCTGCTTTTTTGGAATGAGCATTGCCATGTCGAGAAAAGTAGATACCGCGACCAGATTCAGACTTCGTCTGCATCCTTGGCGCGGGTAGCGTTGGCTTCGTCAATCAAGCGTGAAAGCTCGATGCCGCGGGCAGTCGATGTGTCATGCACAAAATGGATTTCAGGCAGGGTATGGATCGACAGACGCTTGCCAAGTTGCACACGGACAAAACCGGCCGCCTTGGTCAAGCCTTGCACGGTATTCTTGATGATTTCCTTGTCATCCGACAGGGTCGTGAAAAACACTTTCGCATGCGCATAATCCGGAGTCACCTGCACTTCGGTGATGGTGATCATCGCTACCCGCGGATCTTTCAACTCATACGCGATAATTTCAGCCAGATCACGCTGGATCTGGTCTGCCACGCGATTCATGCGGCCGGGGATGGATTTACTGTGTTTGGCCATGAGGGTGTTTCCTTTCCCTTGAAGGCAAGGAATATAAATGATACAGGGTGGGCAACCGTGCCCACCCTGTATGGTGTGTGCTGCAAACCGACTACAGCGTGCGTGCGATTTCCTGGACTTCGAACACTTCCAATTGATCGCCTTCTTGCACGTCGTTGAAGTTTCTCAGCGTTAAACCGCATTCGAAGCCGGCTTTGACTTCTTTCACGTCATCCTTGAAGCGTTTGAGCGAATCGATTTCACCAGTCCAGACCACGACATTGTTTCTGAGCAAACGAACCGAAGAACCACGTTTGACGACACCGTCGAGCACGTAACAACCGGCAATTGCGCCGACTTTGCTGACCAAAATAACCTGGCGGATTTCGACCATGCCCAGCGCCTGCTCGCGTTTCTCTGGCGCCAGCATGCCGGACAATGCCGCTTTGACTTCATCGACTGCTGCATAAATGATGTTGTAATAACGGATATCTACCCCGTTGGCTTCAGCCAGCTTGCGTGCCGAGGCATCTGCCCGGACATTAAAGCCGATAATGACTGCCTTCGACGCGACCGCCAAATTGACGTCGGATTCGCTGATACCGCCCACTGCTGCATGAACGATCTGTACCCGAACTTCGCTGGTAGAAAGTTTTTGCAAGGATTGCGCCAATGCTTCCTGTGAACCCTGCACATCGGTTTTGATGATCAATGGCAAGTTCTTGACTTCGCCTTCACCCATCTGTTCAAACATGTTTTCCAGTTTGGCTGCCTGCTGCTTGGCCAGCTTCACGTCGCGGAATTTGCCCTGACGGAAAAGACCAATCTCGCGCGCCTTGCGCTCATCCGACATCACCATGACGTCTTCGCCGGCGACCGGCACTTCAGTCAAGCCCTGAATCTCCACTGGAATCGACGGTCCGGCTTCATTGATGCTCTTGCCGTTTTCATCGATCATCGCACGCACCCGGCCATAGGCTGAACCGGCCAGCACCACGTCGCCGCGCTTAAGAGTGCCTGACTGCA
Source organism: Paucimonas sp. (assembly GCA_036675285.1). Classification (GTDB taxonomy): domain Bacteria; phylum Pseudomonadota; class Gammaproteobacteria; order Burkholderiales; family Burkholderiaceae_D; genus Paucimonas. Next base: position 51,703 of record JAKFFK010000166.1, read on the forward strand.
CCAGAATGGTAGCGACCGGGCCGCGGCCCTTGTCGAGCTTGGCTTCCACCACCAGGCCTCTGGCAGGCGAATCGACCGGCGCCTTCAATTCCAGCACCTCGGCTTGCAACAGTACGTTTTCCAGCAATTCATCAATACCTTGGCCAGTCTTGGCCGAGACATGAACAAAAGGCGATTCACCGCCGTAAGCTTCCGGCACCACTTGCTCGGCAATCAATTCCTGCGTGACCCGTTCGGCATTAGCACCTGGCTTGTCGATCTTGTTGATCGCAACCACGAGCGGCACGCCGGCTGCTTTCGCATGGGCGATGGCTTCCTTGGTCTGGGGCATGACACCATCGTCGGCCGCCACCACCAGGATCACGATATCGGTCGCTTGCGCGCCACGCGCACGCATCGCGGTAAATGCTTCATGGCCCGGCGTATCGAGGAATGTAATCATGCCGCGCGGCGTTTCCACGTGGTATGCGCCGATATGCTGGGTAATGCCACCCGCTTCACCGGAAGCCACCTTGGCGCGGCGGATATAGTCGAGCAGCGAAGTTTTGCCGTGGTCGACGTGGCCCATCACGGTCACCACTGGCGCACGCGGCAAAGCTTCGGCATCGGTATGTTCGACACCTTCACCCAGCAGGGCTTCCGGATCATCGAGCTTGGCAGCATGTGCCTGGTGGCCCATTTCCTCGACCAGGATCATTGCTGTTTCCTGATCCAACACCTGGTTGATGGTGACCATCTGGCCCAACTTCATCAAATGCTTGATGACTTCGGATGCCTTGACCGCCATCTTGTGTGCCAGTTCAGCAACTGTCAGGGTTTCCGGCACATACACGTCCTTGACAATGGCTTCCGTCGGCGCCTGGAAATTGGATTCACGGTCATCGCCATGAGAATGACGACGTCCTTTGGGACCCGAACGCCAGCCGTCGCGTCCGCCGGTACTGCCTCCTGGACCACGGGTTTTCATGCCCAGGCCACGTTTTTTGGCGGCCTCATCCTGCCAGGTCGATGAGACATTGGCCGACTTGATCGACTTCTTGTCGGCGGTCGGCTTCTTGTCATCCTTTTTTTCGCCCGGCTTCTTGTCAGCCGGCTTGTGCAGAGTGCCCTCGGCAGCCTTGGCCACCGGCGCAACCGGTTCCGGCGCCTTGATGACCTTGCGTGGCGCATTCATCATCGCCTTGATCTGGGCGACTTCGTCGGCGACCACCTTGCGTGCACGCTCGTTGGCGGCAGCTTTTTCTGCAGCTTCCTTCGCTTCCAGCGCAGCTTTTTTCTTGCCTTCCTCGGCGCTAATGCGTTTTTTCTCGGCGGCAGCGGTTTCTTCCGCATCTGGTGCCGATTTTTCCGTAACCGGCGCCAATTTCTCTTCTGCCGCTTTTTTCGCGTCGTTTGCCTGCTGCTGCTTCATCGACTTTTCTTGCGCTTCCTTCTCGGCTTCCAGTTTGGCAAGGCGCTCCTGCTTCTCACGCAAATCGGCTTCCTGGCGGGCGATCAATTCAGCCTGGCGGCGTGCTTCATCTGCGCGACGCGCCATTTCTGCTTCATCGATCACCGGCGCGACCGGCTCAGCTGGCGCTTCCACCACCGCGACCGGTTCATCCCGCTTGATGAACGTGCGCTTCTTGCGCACCTCCACCTGAATCGTGCGCGACTTGCCAGTGGCATCGGCCTGCTTGATCTCGGTGGTTTCCTTGCGGGTCAGCGTGATTTTCTTTTTTTCGGCTTCCGGGGCGGCACCATGGGCGCGCCGCAAATGCCCGAGCAGCTTGTCCTTGTCTTCCTTGGACAGTGCATCGGCCGTCGAACTTTTTTCAACGCCGGCAGCACGCAGCTGCGTCAGCAGCAGATCCGCCGGCATTTTCAGCTCGGTGGCAAATTGGGCTACATTGTTACTCGCCATTCAGGCCTCTTTTCTATGTGACTCGGTGATGACAAAAATGCCGGATTACTTTGCTTCCGCAAGGCTCCATACCTTGGCCTGCAAGGCCTTGGCATGCTCATCGTATTTGGCATCGATGAGCTTCATTTCGTCATCCGTCACATCTGCAAATTCAGTTTCAATCAATTTCCGTGCACGTTCGGCCGGCAAAGCCAGAATCGCGCCAAATTCGTCATACGCCAGTCCGGCAAAGGCATCCATCGTCTTGATGCCCGATAATCCCAGCTTGCCGGCGGTGATACGATCCATTCCATCGAGGTTGACCAGTTCCTCATCCATTCCTTCCAGTCCTTCTTCGGAAGCAATTGCCTCAGTTACCAGCGCGTCGCGCGCTCGATTGCGCAGCTCGTTGACAGTATCTTCATCGAAAGCCTCGATTTCCAACATTTCGGTAATCGGTACATAAGCGATTTCTTCCAGCGAAGCAAAACCTTCATCCACCAGAATATCGGCAACTTCCTGGTCGACATCCAGTTTTTCCATGAACAGGATGCGAATCGCCGCAGTTTCCAAGGCCGACTTGTCGGCCGATTCTTCCGCCGTCATGATATTGATTTGCCAGCCAGTCAGCTCGGCAGCCAGACGCACGTTCTGGCCGCCACGGCCAATGGCGATCGCCAGGTTTTCCTCATCGACCACCACATCCATCGCATGCTTGTCTTCATCAACCATGATTGACGAAACATTGGCCGGTGCCAGAGCGCCGATCACGAATTGTGCCGGATCATCCGACCACAATACGATATCGACGCGCTCGCCGCCCAATTCACCGGTGACTGCCTGCACGCGTGAACCGCGCATGCCGACGCAAGTGCCGATCGGGTCGATGCGCTTGTCGCTGGTAAATACTGCAATCTTGGCCCGTACGCCGGCATCGCGCGCCGCCGATTTAATTTCAAGCAAGCCCTGCTCGATTTCCGGCACTTCCAGCTCGAACAGTTTCATGATGAATTCCGGCGCGGTGCGCGACAGAATCACTTGCGGTCCGCGCGCATTGCGGTCGATCCGCAAAATATAGGCACGCACACGGTCGCCGATACGCAGGTTTTCCTTTGGAATCATCTGATCGCGCGGCAGGCGCGCTTCGATTTTTCCAGATTCAACAATCGCATCGCCGCGTTCCATACGCTTGATAGTGCCGGTCACCAGCGAGTCGCCGCGCTCCAGGAAATCAGCCAGAATCTGTTCACGCTCGGCATCGCGGATGCGCTGCAGCACAACCTGCTTGGTATCCTGCGCAAAACGGCGGCCGAATTCCACGGATTCAATCGGCTCTTCAATATGGTCATCGACATCGATATCCGCAATTTGTTCTTTTGCTTCGAAATGCAGGATTTCCTGATCCGGCAATTGCAAGCCCGCTTCGTCCGGCACCACATGCCAGCGGCGGAAAGACTCGAATTCGCCGGTTTCGCGGTCAATCGCCACACGAATGTCGACATCGCCTTCATAGCGCTTCTTGGTGGCCTGTGCCAGCGCATGCTCCAGCGCACCGAACACGACTTCCTTATCGACATTTTTTTCATGCGCCAGTGCATCGACCAGCAACAAAATTTCGCGACTCATGCTTTGCGACTCCTAAAATTCACCTGCGGCACCAAGCGTGCCTTATCCACATCAGCGAGCGTAAATTCCAGCATCGCCGAACCATCATTTGCTTCGAATTCCAATTTCAACTGTTCGCCCTCCGGCGCTTGCAAGATGCCTTGAAAGCTCTTCCGGTTGGCCGCGCCCGGCATCGGCATGCGCAGCTTCACAGTCGCTTCCTGCCCGGCAAACCGGACATAATCCGCCACTTTCTTCAGCGGACGATCCAGGCCCGGCGACGACACTTCCAGCCGCTCGTAATTCACGTTCTCGACGGTAAACACGTGGGTCAACTGATGACTGACTTTCTCGCAATCTTCCACTGCGATATTGCCTTGGTCGGTATCGCTAGGCGCAAAGTCGATATAGACGCGCAACAAACCCCGCGCCGCCTGCTCGACATCGACCAGTTCGTAACCCAAGCCCATCACGGTTTTTTCTATCAACTGCTGCAACTGCACGTTATTCTCCGCTTCACGCCGCCCCACCATTGCGGCCACAAACAAATTTACAAGCGGTTTAAACAAAAAAAAATGGGCATCCGCCCATCTTTTTTATGATTCAAGTCTTGCCGGATTCAGCTGCAAATGACTTGCATACCAATCCCTGTTAACTATGAAATTATAAACGATTGGCCGACTCCCCGCAATGCAGGAATGTCAGATATCCGGCCGACGCTGGCAAAAATTATGCAATTGCAATAATGCAAGCCCAGCTCGTCGGGGCTGATTATCCGGGAAAATGCTTGCCTAGCCTTTCGAACGACGGCGCATGCCGCCATGCATGCCGCCACTGCCCAGAGCTTTCGCCGGGCCGCCACGGCCAGCACCGCCATTGCGGCGCGGCTGCTCCATGCCGGCAAAACCAAGTGCTGTTTGCAATGGATCCGGCTGGCGGCTGCGCGCCTGTCCCGGCCCTGATGGGCGCCCCTGCTGCCCTTGTCCGCGCGGAAAAGCCTGCTCCCGGCTGCGGTTCCCAGTACCCTGGGAAGGTCCCTGGCGCTCGCCACGGCTTTTCCCCGAAGAATTTGAACTCGGCTTCGCTGCCTGCTCGATGCCGGTCAGTTTCAACAGGTCGCGCACGGCATGCTCATCCATTTCCTCCCAACGGCCACGCTTCAAGCCGCGAGGCAGAGTCAACAGGCCATAGCGGGTACGAATCAGGCGCGAAACGGTGAGGCCAATTGCTTCGAACATGCGCCGCACTTCCCGGTTGCGTCCTTCGCCGATGGTGACCCGATACCACTTATTGATGCCTTCGCCGCCGCCGTCAGCAATTTTCGAAAACTGCGCGATGCCATCCTCAAGTTCTACCCCGCTGAGCAATTTCTGGCGCATGCCTTCTTCGAGCTCGCCCAGCGTACGCACTGCGTACTCGCGGTCGATGCCGTAACGCGGATGCATGAGCCGGTTGGCCAGATCGCCGGAATTGGTAAACAACAGCAATCCTTCGGTATTGAAATCGAGACGCCCTACCGCCAGCCATTTGGCCGCTTTCATCGCGGGCAAATGCTCGAACACGGATGGCCGACCTTCCGGATCATTGTTGCTGACGATTTCACCGGCCGGCTTGTGGTAGACCAAGACCCGCGGCGGGCGGTTGCTGACCTTGCGCTGAATGAGCTTGCCGTTAATACGTACCTGATCAGTCGGCAGAATACGCTGGCCGATATGCGCCGGCTCGCCATTGACCGACACCCGGCCGGCAATGATCAATTCTTCCATGTCGCGGCGCGAACCGAGGCCGGCTTCTGCCAACACCTTGTGCAGCTTGGGCGCATCATCATCTGCAGTCAGATCACGCCGCACGTTCTTGGCCGGACCTTGACGGCGCACGCCGCCGCGGGCGGGTTCCTGCTCCACTCCGGCTTGATCGAATGCGTCCGAAGTCACGAATGAAAATACATCGTCGGCATCAGCCGGCTTGGTGCGTGTAACGGCAGATTGCGGCCCCGGCCCCTTGCTGCGGCCATTGCCGGCGGCTCTTGGTCCCTTTGGCCGATCCTCGGCGCTGCGCGGAGCACGCTCGGTGCGACGCTCCTTTTTTTCCGGCAAAGCACGATTGCCGGCTGTGTCAAGCAAGTTTTCCTGCGCTTCATCGGCAACGCCAGCCTCGCCGGCGGGGGTCTGACCGGGCGCACGCTGCGGCTTGCCGCGACGCATATTGCGTGGTCCGCGCACACCGCGCTTGACCGGCTTGGCATTTGCAGCCGCATCCTGCTGGCCATTGGCTGGCTGCGACTCGGCCTGCCTATCGGTCTGGCTCTGTGCATCGGAGGGAGAAGAAGCGGCGGTGACCGCCGGTACGTCAGGATTAATAGGCAGAGTCATTGTTTATCTTTGGGTTGTCCTGGTCAGTCACAGCATCGGCAGGGGATGGTGCCTCAGGATCGTCGGAAAAAAGTGCCGGCTCATCGGCAGCAGGTAATGCATCAACGGCCGCAGACATCGATAGAAGCGCCTGCTCTTCGGCGCTCTCGACTGCATCAGGATGGCCCTGAGCATCCGCATCGACCGGCATGTCAAGCGAAACTTGATCGAGATTTTCTTGCAGCGTAGATTCTAGAGCCTGAATTTCCAGCAAGCTCCCTGCCTGCAATTCGCCGGAGCCGACCTGCTGCAACGGCGGCAATTGGTCCAGCGAGGTCAAGCCCAAATCATCGAGAAACTGTCTGGTGGTCGCAAACAGCGAAGGACGCCCGGGGACGTCGCGATGCCCAATCGATTCGATCCAGCCGCGCTCTTCCAGCATCTTGATGGTTTGCGAATTGACTGTCACTCCGCGGATTTCCTCGATGTCGCCACGGGTGACGGGTTGGCGGTAGGCAATAATAGCCAGCGTCTCCAGAGTGGCGCGTGAATATTTCGGCGGCTTTTCCGGATTCATGCGCTCAAGATAAATTTTCATTTCGGGACGGCTTTGAAAACGCCATCCGGTGGACAGACAGACCACCTCGATGCCCTTGTCGGCCCAATCGACGCGCAACTCTTCCAGCATTTGCTTGATGGTATCGGCGCCCACTTCTTCCACGGCATCGGCATGGGCAACATAGAGCTTCTTCAAGTCGTTGACCGACAATGGCTCATGTGCGCATAGCAATGCGGTTTCGAGGACTTTCTTGGCCTCAGCAGTATTCATGTACGGTCTTGTACGGCTAGTTGTTTAGTAAAGTTCGCAGAGGTTTTATTCAACGACTGACACAAAGATGTCGTCTGGTAGAGAACCCGTTGATGCTGCGTTCCGTCGCCCGTGAGGAGGTAATGATGGGCGGGAATATTTAAGACTTGGTTGCGGGGGCAGGATTTGAACCTGCGACCTTCGGGTTATGAGCCCGACGAGCTGCCAGACTGCTCCACCCCGCGTCTGAAGGAATGGACTATACATTGGATTGCCTGATAATGCAAATGCCAGCGTCGGCTTATCTCCCGGTGTTACACTTGAGTCTTGGTCGCAGCAGATGCCATCCCGGCTCAGGAAGATGGATTTTGCGACAGTTTATTTACTGATGCTGGTCGATCCTTATGAAATTTTGTTCAGAATGCGCGCATCCGGTTGCCTTGCTGATTCCGCCGGATGACAATCGCCCGCGTCATGTCTGCCAGCAATGCGGCGTGATTCATTATCAAAACCCGAAAATGGTGATCGGCTCGATCCCGGTATGGGAACAAGATGGCGAAGTCAGCATCCTGTTATGCAAACGCGCCATCGAACCACGCCATGGTTATTGGACCTTGCCCGCCGGGTTTATGGAAAATAATGAAACCACGACGGATGCCGCTTTGCGCGAAACGGAAGAAGAAGCTGGGGCACGGATTGCTCTGCACCCTCTCTTTTCGCTGCTCAATGTGCCGCATGTACATCAGGTGCACATGTTTTACCGGGCAACCTTGCTCGATCTGGCGTATGCAGCGGGCACTGAAAGCCTGGAAGTAAAACTTTTTACAGAAAAAAATATTCCATGGGATGAGATTGCATTCCCAACTGTTGCCTACACCTTGAAATTCTTTTTTGCTGACTTGGCAAAAACCCGCGAAGGCAGCAATTTCGGCTTTCATACGCACGATTTCATCAAGCCAGGCTGACACAATCTTGACACCCAGCTCAGGCACAGCAATCGCGCTCCCGTAACCGCTGCGCCTGAACAGCAAAATTTCCGTTACCAGTTGGTTTCACGCTCAGCAGTAGCACTGATTCTGTGAATCGAAAGATCGGCGCCATCGAACTCTTGTTCGGGGTCAAGCCGCAACCCGACCAGTATTTTCAACACACCATAAATGGCAAAACCTCCGGTCAGCGCAATACATACGCCAAGCGCCGTGCCGATCAGTTGCGACATGAGAGCAACGCCTCCCATTCCGCCAAGCGCCTTCAAGCCGAAAATGCCGGCAGCGATGCCGCCCCAGACGCCACACAAGCCATGCAATGGCCACACACCCAGTACATCATCAATTTTCCATTTGTTTTGCGTCAACGTAAATGTGGTCACGAATATTGCGCCTGCAATGCTGCCGGTAACCAACGCACCGAGTGGATGCATAACATCCGAGCCGGCACAGATGGCGACTAGTCCGGCCAGCGGACCATTGTAAACAAAACCCGGATCGTTTCTGCCCAATACCAGCGCCGCCAGCGTGCCGCCTACCATCGCCATCAATGAATTCATGGCTACCAGTCCATTCATGTTGCCCACAGTTTGTGCACTCATCACATTAAAACCGAACCAGCCAACCGTCAGGATCCAGGCGCCCAGCGCCAGAAACGGGATGCTCGAAGGGGGATGGGCGGCGACCCCGCCATCTTTGCTGTAGCGGCCGCGGCGCGCGCCGAGCAGCAATACAGCCGGCAAGGCAACCCAGCCGCCAACTGCATGCACCACCACAGAGCCGGCAAAATCGTGAAATTCTTGCGAAAATGCAGCCTTCAGCCAGGTTTGCACGCCAAACCGCTGGTTCCAGACGATGCCTTCAAAGAAGGGATACACCAGTCCGACCAGCAAGGCGGTTGCCGCCAGTTGTGGATAGAATTTCGCCCGTTCGGCGATGCCGCCCGAGATAATCGCCGGTATGGCTGCGGCAAAGGTCAACAGGAAAAAGAATTTCACCAGTTCAAAACCGTTTCTGCCGGCCAGCACTTCGGCGCCAGAAAAGAAATTGATACCGTAAGCTATGCTGTAGCCAATAAAAAAATAGGCAATGGTGGACACGGCAAAATCGACTAAGATTTTGACCAGGGCATTCACCTGGTTTTTTTTCCGGACAGTGCCCAACTCAAGAAAGGCAAAACCGGCATGCATTGCCAAAATCATGATGGCGCCGAGCAAGATGAATAAGGCATCTGCACCATTTTTTATTTCATTCATGCAAGAGTTCTCCCGATAAGTGTGCACAATGACTAAAGCTAGGTTCCTTAAAGCAATTTTCATTCCATTTTGGTGCGATCTTGCAAGTAATTGATTTTAATAAATAAATTACCTTCATAAAAATCAGATATTTCTTACCGCACCATGAACGTGCAATTACATGATTCAAATTAGGGCATGGCAATGATTCCCTGGCTGGAACTGGATACCCCTTTCCCGGATATCTCGACTGCGCTGACAGAAGAGGACGGGATGGCTGGATTGCTTGCTGCTGGTGCAGACCTGTCACCAGCCCGCTTACTGGATGCGTATCGGCATGGCATTTTTCCTTGGTTTTCCGAAGGACAACCGATTCTGTGGTGGAGCACTGATCCGCGCATGGTGCTGCGGCCCGAGCAATTTCGTTTGTCGGCCAGTTTGCAAAAAGCCGTGAAAAAAGTGCAGTGCAGCATGAACAGTGATTGTCGCTGGCAAATCCGTTTCGATAGCGCGTTCGAGCAAGTCATGCGCGCCTGCGCCGCGCCGCGTGCGTATGGCGCAGGCACCTGGATCTCGGAAGAGATCGTGGCCGGATACACCGGCTTGCATCGACTCGGCCATGCTCACTCGGCCGAAGTCTGGTTCGATGGCGAGCTGGTGGCAGGCGCCTACGGCGTCAGTATCGGCCGCATGTTTTACGGGGAATCGATGTTTACCCGGGTCACAGATGCTTCCAAAATCGCGCTGACTTACCTGGTGCACTTCCTGAAATCCCATGGCGTTGCCATGATAGATTGCCAACAAGAGACCCCGCACCTGGCGTCGCTCGGCGCGCGACCCATTGCACGAACTGATTTTATGACGCATATACAGCAAGCCGTAGCCCAGCCGGATATAGCGCATTGGGAACCAATGCGCTTATTTTAAATTCATAGTGAAAAGTAGACAGCAAACGGTGTAAATTATCGTTTCACGAGTCGTCAACCCGCCGCCAACAGAACGCACATGACGCATCTAAAGGATCTTCCATTTTCAACGCTGCAGTTTTATGCAACTGCGCCCTACCCGTGCAGTTACCTGGACGAGCGGCAAGCGCGCTCCCAGGTCGCCACGCCGTCTCACTTGATCAATGCGGATGTTTATTCGGAACTGGTGCAGAATGGCTTTCGCCGCAGCGGCATTTTTACCTATCGGCCCTATTGTGACGGCTGCCAGGCTTGCACGCCGGTGCGGGTCAAGGCGAGCGAATTCGCACCTAACCGCAGCCAGCAGCGCGCCTGGAGCAAGCATCATCACCTGCAGGCGCAAGTCACCACCCTGGCTTATTTGCACGAGCATTACGAACTGTATCTGCGCTACCAGTCGATGCGCCATGCCGGCGGCGGCATGGACCAGGACAGCCGCGACCAGTATGCGCAATTTTTGTTGCAAAGCAAGGTCAATACTCGTCTGGTGGAATTCCGCGAGCCTGATGGCACGCTGCGCATGGTCAGCATCATCGATGTGCTCGATGACGGCCTGTCGTCGGTGTATACCTTTTACGACCCGGAGGTAAAGGGGGCGAGTTTCGGCACCTACAACGTGCTGTGGCAAATCGAGCAAACGCGCCAACTCGACATGCATTACGTGTATCTCGGCTATTGGATCGCGGAAAGCCCGAAGATGGCTTACAAAGTCAACTTCCAGCCGCTCGAAGCACTCAAGCAGGGCCAGTGGCAGGCACTGTAATACCCGCATCCGCAAACATCAGCGCCCAAGTCGCACCCGGCACGTTAAAATAGCGGACTTTTCCGCGCAGATTCCATTTGCCTGGAAGATCCTTTCCTCTTTTTAGCGCACTGACTGCCTGTGTCCGACAAACTTCTGTACGCCCTCGCCCGCCCCTGCCTGTTCTCGCTCGATGCGGAGCATGCGCATCACCTGACCTTGTCATTGCTGACCAAGGCAAATGCGCTCGGCTTGACCAAACTGCTTGCGCATCCAAAGCCCGCTCCGCGCACCGTGATGGGCCTGCAGTTTGCCAATCCGGTCGGTCTGGCTGCCGGCCTGGACAAGGACGGTACCTACATCGATGCGCTGGCCTCACTCGGTTTCGGATTCATTGAAATCGGCACTGTCACGCCACGCACCCAGCCCGGCAACCCGAAGCCGCGCATGTTTCGCCTGCCCAAAGCGCAGGCAATCATTAACCGCATGGGCTTCAACAATGGCGGCGTCGATGCCTTTGTCGCCAATGTGCAGGCCTCGAAGTTTTACCAGAACCGTGAAGGCATCATCGGCCTGAATATCGGCAAGAATGCCGACACGCCGATCGAGCGCGCAGTCGACGACTATCTGCTGTGTCTGGAAAAGGTTTATCCATACGCCAGCTACGTAACGGTCAATATCTCATCACCCAATACCAAGAACCTGCGCCAGTTGCAGGGAGCATCGGAACTGGATAGCTTGCTGTCGCAGTTAAAACAGGCGCAGCAGCGGCTGGCCGACCGGCACGGACGTTACGTGCCAGTCGCGCTGAAGATCGCGCCGGATATCGATGCAGAACAGGTGAAGGAAATTGCCGCCGCGCTGCTGCGCCACCAGCTGGACGCAGTGATCGCCACCAATACCACCATCGCGCGTGACGCGGTGCAGGGCCTGCCACATGCGCATGAAACCGGCGGTCTGTCGGGTGCGCCAGTGTTTGAACTATCCAATACCGTGATTCGCGGCTTGAAGGCGGAACTGGGAGATGCCTTGCCGATCATCGGCGTGGGCGGCATCCTGAGTGGCGCTCACGCCAAGGCCAAAATGGATGCCGGTGCATCGCTGGTGCAACTGTATTCGGGCCTGATCTATCAAGGTCCGGCGCTGGTGCGCGAATGTGCGGCGGCGCTGCGCCAGCCCAGCCGCTAAGCCAGAAGCACGACGCCAACTATCCTTATTCGCTGTCTGCTTTCAATGCGTTCTGGATATCGGCACGCGTCAATTGCGGCGCGAACTGCTGAATGAAATCGTAAGTGTACGAGCGCAAATAGGCGCCGCGGCGTACTGCCAGGCGCGTCAGATTTGCAGCAAACAAATGCTCGGCATCGATGCAATGCAAACCATTGTTGCGGGCCTGCTCGACCGCCATCGATGCCACGATGCCGACTCCCAGCCCAAGCGATACGTATTGCTGGATCACGTCCGAATCCATTGCAGTCAACACGATATCGGTGGCAATGTCGGCTTTCTTGAAAGCTTCATCAATATGGCCGCGGCCGGTAAAGCCGATGTCGTAGGTAATCAGCGGCCAGGCAGCCAGCGCTTTCAGACTGAGCCTTGCCTCGGACAGTAGCGGGTGGCCATTCGGCACCACCACCACATGGTTCCATCGATAGCAAGGGAAGGAAATCAAGTCTTCGAACTGGCTCAGGCCTTCGGTGGCAATGCCGATATCGGCCTTTCCCGAGATCACCCATTCGGCGATATGTTCTGGCGAACTTTGCTGCAGCGCGATGCGTACATCGGGAAACGCCGCCCGAAACGCCTGTACCGCCTTCGGCAACGCGTAACGCGCCTGGGTATGGGTGGCGGCAATCGCCAGGGTGCCACTGGTCTTGCCGGAATACTCGGCGCCGGCCTGCTGCAGGTTTTCCGCTTCCAGCAACAGGCGTTCGATGATGTGCAAGATACCCTTGCCGGGTTCGGTCAGGCCGGTCAGGCGCTTGCCGTTGCGCTCGAAAATATCGACGCCCAGTTCTTCTTCCAGTTCACGGATCTGGCGGCTGACGCCGGGCTGCGAGGTAAACAGTACATGGGCTACCTCGGTCAGGTTGTAGCCGCGCCGTGCGGCTTCGCGGATCGAACGCAGTTGCTGGAAATTCATGGATGTCCCCGGATACTTTCTTTACTTGACTGCTTCGTTGACAAACACGTGCAGGCGCTTCGGACGCACCAGCAGGGTTTCGCCTTCCTTCAGCTGCAACTGGGCATAGCGGTCACTGGAAATCACGGCCTCGATCATTTCGCGATTATCCTGGCGTTCCAGTTCCAGCTGCGCCAGCGGACCGATCGCATGCGCACGCCTCAACTGCACCACGATGCCTGGCGTATCCGGTGCATATCGGTCAATTTCGATATCGTGCGGCCGGACAAAGCCGATGCCTCTGGCGTCCTGCGCAGCGGCATGGTTTGGCGCATCAAACGCAATGCCGCCTGCTTCCAGCACGCCTTCGTGGACGCGTCCATGGAACAGATTGACGTTGCCAAGGAACCCGTACACAAATGGCGACGCCGGATGGTTATAAACCTCATCAGGCGCGCCGACTTGCTCCACCTTTCCCTTATTCATCAAGACCACCTGGTCGGCGACTTCGAGTGCCTCTTCCTGGTCGTGCGTGACGAAAATACTGGTAACGTGCAACTCGTCATGCAGGCGACGCAGCCAACGGCGAAGTTCCTTGCGCACTTTGGCATCCAGTGCCCCGAACGGCTCATCCAGCAGCAGCACGCGCGGCTCGACCGCCAGTGCGCGCGCCAGTGCGATACGCTGGCGCTGGCCGCCGGACAGTTGCGGTGGGTAACGGTCCGCCAGCCAGTCGAGCTGCACCAGCTCCAGCAATTGATGGACTTTTTTGCGGATTGCCTCTTCAGACGGGCGCACATTGCGCGGCTTGACGCGCAAGCCGAAGGCAATGTTTTCGAATACGCTCATGTGCTTGAACAAGGCATAGTGCTGAAACACGAAACCGACCTGACGCTCGCGCACGTGACGCGCCGATGCATCTGCGCCATCCAGGATCACCTGGCCGGCATCGGCCTGCTCGAGCCCGGCAATGATGCGCAAAAGCGTCGTCTTGCCGCAACCGGACGGGCCCAACAGCGCAGTCAGTTGGCCAGCGGGGAAATTCAGCGACACCTTATCGAGTGCGATAAAATTGCCGAAACGCTTGTTGATGTTCAAGACTTCAATCGCCATGATGAGAACTCATTTCGTTATTAGTAAGTGCCAGACTTGCAGTCGGCGTTGCCTGTCAATGCGCGTCAAGCTGGCGGCTGGTTTCATCCTGCAGCCGCCATTCAATGAATGACTTCAAAGCCAGCGTCACCAGCGCCAGCACAGCCAGCAGGGATGCCACCGAAAATGCCGCTGCAAATGCATATTCGTTATAGAGAATTTCAACCTGCAGCGGAATGGTATTGGTCTCGCCGCGGATATGGCCCGAAACCACCGATACCGCGCCAAATTCGCCCATGGCGCGGGCATTACACAGGATCACGCCATACAGCAAACCCCACTTGATATTGGGCAGCGTCACATACCAGAAGGTCTTCCAGCCGGATGCGCCCAGCACCAGCGCCGCCTCTTCCTCTTCGGTGCCCTGGGCTTGCATCAGCGGTATCAGTTCGCGCGCCACGAATGGAAAGGTGACGAACATCGTGGCCAGGATAATGCCTGGCACGGCAAAAATGATCCTGATATCGTGTTCCTGCAACCATGGCCCGAGCCAGCCCTGAGCGCCGAACATCAGTACATAGATCAGCCCGGAAATCACCGGCGAGACGGAAAACGGCAAGTCGATCAGGGTCAGCAGGATGTTCTTGCCGCGAAATTCGAACTTGGCAATGGTCCAGGCGGCCGCCACACCGAATACCAGGTTCAAGGGCACCGCAATGGCGGCAGTCAGCAAGGTCAGCGTGATCGCCGACCAGGAATCCGGTTCGACAATCGCCGCCACATACGCATCCCAGCCTTTCTTGAACGCTTCGGCAAATACGGCCAGCAAGGGAATGAATAAAAACAAGGCGAGAAAGGCCAGTGCAACGCCGATCAAGACAAAGCGCACCCAGACCGGCTCCAGCGTAGCGGCAGGCACCAGGGCAGGCTCGGCGCGGTGCTGACTCGCAATCGGCAATGTGACAGCAGACATCGGTTTCCCTTACGCTTTTTGCGCCTGGCCGCGCTTGCGGGTCCAGGCTTGTAATAGGTTAATCGCCAGAAGCAATGCAAACGACACCAGCAGCATCACGACTGCAATCGCGGTGGCCCCGGCATAGTCATACTGTTCAAGCTTGGTGATAATGAACAAAGGAGTGATTTCCGACACCATCGGCATATTGCCGGCGATGAAAATCACGGAACCGTATTCGCCGGTTGCGCGCGCAAATGCCAGGGCAAAACCAGTCAGCAAGGCTGGCAATACGGTAGGCAAAATCACCCGCGAAAAAGTTTGCAGGCGGCTGGCGCCCAGACTGGCGGCGGCTTCTTCCAATTCACGTTCGGCTTCTTCCAGAATCGGCTGCACGGTGCGCACCACGAACGGCAAGCCAATAAAAGTGAGTGCAACGATCACGCCCAATGGCGTAAAAGCAACCTTGATGCCCATTGGGACAAGATACTGTCCCAGCCAGCCATTCGGCGAATACAGTGCAGTCAGCGCAATGCCGGCAACAGCAGTCGGCAGCGCAAACGGCAGGTCGACCATTGCATCAATGATTTTTTTACCAGGAAAACGGTAACGCACCAGCACCCAGGCAACGATGCCGCCGAATACGACATTCAGCGCAGCGGCGATCAGCGAGCCGCCGAAAGTCAGCCGATACGATGCCATGACCCGATCCGACGTGACCGCTTGCCAAAATGCCTCCCAGGTCATGGTGAAGGTTTTCAGGAACACTGCCGACAGCGGAATCAGTACGATCAAGCTCAGATAAAAAAGCGTAAATCCCAGCGATAAGTTAAAACCAGGCATGACTCTGGTGGCCGATCTGGCTCTCTGGGAAATTGTCGCAGCCTGCATATCCGCCTCTTTATTACAAATTCAACTAACAAGCAGCAATAATTGCACTTGATTGTTATAAAGAGAACGAATTTTTCCGCATGTCTATAGAACTAAAACAGATAAGCAAAAGCAAAAGGCGAAAAAAATGGGCACCGAAGTGCCCATTTTGTATCCATATGTCTAGAAGCAACCGGGAAACCGGCTGCTTTGACTTAGAAGGTGTGCTTGACTGCCACGGCCAAGATCGAAGCCGACTCACCGACCAGCAAGGCTGAGCCGTTGCGCGAATCGCCAGCGCCATCCACCTGGTAGCGAGCTGCAGTATCGTTATCCAGCTTGCCGTAAAAAACGCCAATATTGGTACGCTTGGACAAGGCATGGTCAAAGCCGATGGTCCACATCTTGGCGCCGGAGCTGGATTCGCCTTTGACGTCGCCTGCCTTGGTGAAGCTGGCGAGGATGGTGTTGGCGCCGAACTGGTAGCTAACCGGAATTTGCCATGCAGTACGCTCGCGATCGACGGCACCCGTCTCAACGCTTGAACGGTCAACCTGGACACCAACCTTCAGGCCGAACGGGAAGGAATACGCACCCGACAGGCGGAGTGCATTTTCATCACCGACAGCAGGCGCACCTTCCAGTTCATGATTCCAGTAAGCCAAATTCAGATAGATCGGCCCATTGCTATAGTTACCGGCCAGGAAGTAGCCTTGCCCATCACTGTAGTTTGCGACGGCGGGGGTAGCGATAGTGCCTTCGATACCGTCCGGATTGGTGGAATATCCAACAGTGCCTTTAAAACCGCTGAAATTCGGCGAAATATACTGTACCGAGTTTTGCACGCGGCTAGTGCTGATGCCATTCCGGTTGGCAGTACCGGCGCCATCCACATAGTTCAGGATAGCCTTGCTACCGAGCAGACCAGATGGAACTGCCTGGCCACCCTTGATACCGTATTGCACCGGGTTGCCTTGATCTTCCATAAAGGTGTGCTTGCCGGCAGTGATTTGTCCCCAGTTGCCCGCCAGGCCAAGGTAGGTGTTCCCGTTTGCCAGGCCGTTGCCAGCGCCTTGACCACTGCTGACATCTGTATTGAACCGATTTTCAATATAGAACAGGGCTTTCAGACCACCACCCAAGTCTTCCGTGCCACGCAGCCAGAAACGCGATGTTTCATCATCGTCGACACGCAATTCGTTTTCAGCGATACGCCCTGGCACAGTCACGTTGCCGACTTTGTAGTTTTTGATATCAGCTTGGACGCGGCCACCAATTGAAACGTTGGTTTGTGCTTGTACGCCTGTTGCAAATGCACCCAGAACTGCCAGTGCGATGAGGGACTTCTTCATGCAATTTTCTCCCAGAGTTGTGAAGCTAAAAACATTGAACAATCTTCCTGTTGATGAAATTTGAATCAGGCAAAAAATACAGAAAATCCGCTGCTTAGTTGCCCTTTACGTATCCATTCTTTTGGAAAATCGTGAAAATGTTCAAACAGTCGCTTGATTGCGATAACAGAATGGTACGCAAGCCAGATGACAGGAATATTACAAACACTTTGTTGGCTTGCAGAAATACAACAGAGGCACTCCAATCGATTGCAAATTTTCCACGATCCATGAATAAAAAACCGGAGATCAGCGAAAATGCGACAGCTTTAAAGTGAATTACTGGTTTATATCAAATTTCAAGTAAAAGTTTCCGCCTGCTTGTTTTCTTGAAGTAGCGCGCTTAAATGCGTGATTTTTTCCCGATGAATTCAGGCTCCCCACATCCAGGACCAGGCATTGCAGCTGATGCAGGCCGAATGGCCAATTCCGCGACTCTGAATCGGCATTCAACTAACCTGCCTGGCCGGCACTGACAAATTCACACTGCCTGGTATGAGCCCAAATCCCCACAGCCTGATGTCATTCCATTCACGGGTCATTGGTGCTGCCCACGAAAATCGACCGCCAAGGCAAATGCTGTAGCTGCAATACCTGCTCCAGCCTGTCAAACCATGTAAACAAATCAGGCACATCCCAATTCGCCTGCTTAACCCGTTCAAAACTTGGGTACATCTGCTGCCACCTGCTTTGCCAATGATCCGGCCTGTTATAAAAACAGCCTGCCTTCAATGCCTCGGCTGGCGATAGAAATTCATCGCATGCAGCATCCGGCACAGGCGGACAAGTTCGACCAACTCATCCTCATTGTTCGCATGGTCAAGTTCAAGGATTTATCGCAAGCTCAGCGCTTGTGACGCTTGTTATTTACCTGGCTGATAAATCTGGTCGAAAGTGCCGCCGTCGCCGAAGTGGGTCGGTTGCGCTTTGCTCCAGCCGCCGAACACATCATCGATATTGAACAGCTTTACTTTCGGATACTGAGCAGCATATTTCTTGGCAACTTTTTCAGAAGTTGGACGGTAGTAATTGTTCGCCGCGATTTCCTGCCCTTCATCGGAATACAGATATTGGAGGTAGGCGTCTGCAAGCTTGCGGGTACCACGTTTGTCGACAATCTTGTCGACCACGGTCACTGGCGGCTCAGCCAGGATGCTCAGTGAAGGAACGACGATATCAAACTTGTCCGGGCCGAGTTCCTTGATCGCCAGAATCGCTTCATTTTCCCAAGCTAGCAAAACATCGCCAATACCGCGCTCGACGAAGGTCGTGGTCGAACCACGCGCTCCCGAATCAAGCACCGGAACATTCTTGAATATACGGGCAACAAAGTCCTTGGCGCCAGCCTCAGTGCCGCCAGGCTGCTTCAGTGCATAACCCCATGCCGCCAGGTAGTTCCAGCGTGCGCCGCCGGACGTTTTCGGATTCGGGGTGATCACGCCAATGCCCGGCTTGACCAGATCGTTCCAGTCCTTGATGCCTTTCGGGTTGCCTTTGCGAACCAGGAACACGATGGTCGAGGTGTAAGGGGAACTATTATTTTGCAAACGTTTTTGCCAATCCTTGGCGATAATGCCTTTTCCTGCAATGGCATCAATATCGTAAGCCAGTGCCAGCGTGACTACATCGGCTTCGATACCATCGATTACCGAGCGCGCCTGCTTGCCGGCACCGCCATGCGACTGCTTGATCTTGACATCATCGCCGGTCTTTGCTTTCCAATATTTGGCGAAAGCCGCATTGTATTCCTGGTATAACTCGCGGGTCGGGTCGTACGATACATTCAACAGCGATACTTCGGCTGCATGCACCGTAGGCACGGCTAAGGCAAGGGCAATTCCAAGCTGGAGTAATTTTTTGATTAACATCTGCATTTCCCCTGATACGTTTTGTTGTATGGAGCATGCAGATTAAGTCGAGGATGAAAAAAACAGAACGAATACTTTCGTCATTTCATATGCAAAAATTGCATATGAAATATCTCATCAATCAAGAACGTCTTCCATTCGACTGGACGAATCGTATTGGTTTATAAGAGGTAGTGCCCCAAGATCATATTGCAGCGGCGGCATCGCTAGTGAATTATGCGCGTGCCTCCCTTAATTGGCCGCCATAAAAAACATTCCCTTTGGCATCCCCTGGCGGCGATCAACCCATCTGCCATTTCGGAAAAGTTACGACGCCACTACCCTCAAACCATGTTGCGTGGTCAGGTCTTGCGCATTTCCGGGTAAAAAACCATCGGATTGGCGGCTCCATAAGCGGTAGTAGGTACCATGCCTTGCCAGCAATTCTGCATGACTGCCGTCTTCGACGATATGCCCATGATCAAACACTAAAATTCGGTCAAGGTGGGCAATAGTCGACAGGCGGTGCGCCACGACCAGAACGGTTTTTCCACGCATCACATCATCCAGTGTTTCCTGGATCGCCTGTTCGGTCACTGAATCCAGGCTCGACGTGGCTTCATCGAGGATCAGGATCGGCGCATCTTTCAAGATGACGCGTGCAATCGCAATGCGCTGCCGCTGGCCTCCGGAGAGCTTGATGCCGCGCTCGCCGACCAGCGATTGGTACTGGTCCCTGATTTGCATAATGAATTCATGGGCATGCGCCTTGACTGCAGCCTCGACCACTTCCTCGTCGCTCGCCTCGATTCGAGCATAACGGATATTGTCCATCAGGCTGCGATGGAACAGGCTCGGGTCTTGCGGAATCAGGCTTAGTTGCGCATGCAGTGCATCCTGCTTCATGGCGCGGATATCGACGCCATCGATCAATATCTGCCCCTGCTGCGCATCGTACAGGCGCAAGATCAGGCTGACAAAGCTGGACTTTCCAGAGCCGGAAAAGCCGACCAGGCCAACTCTCTGGCCGGCAGGGATCGTGACATTCAAGTCATGAAAGACTTTCTTGTCGTGGGTATAACCAAAATCGAGATGGCGAAATTCGATTGCACCGTGATGAATCACCGGCGCGATTGCAGCAGGGGCATCGACTAGTTCATGCGCACGCACAATGGTCTGCACGCCATTGGCGACATTGCCGATGTACTCGAAAAATTCCAGAAAACGGCGGCTCAGGTTGCGCGCCTCATTAATGATCAATAGCGACAGGCTGACAGCCATCACGAAATCACCGACACCGATCTGGCCTTTGCCCCACAACGTCAGTGAATAGTACAAGATGCCGATTTTAAGCAATGCCGCAGCGGCAAACTGGAACCAGCGTACCCGTTCGTTATAGTTGTTGGATACCCGGATGACTTGCAGCTCGCGCTCGAAAGCCTGGTCGAGGTGTTCACGCTCGAAGCCGAGTCGTGCAAACAGCTTTGCGCTTGCCAAATTGGCCACCGAATCGACAATCTTGCCGGTAGTGTCGCTGCGGGCTGCGGCAGCCTTGACTGCATAAGGCTGACAGCGCCGCGCCAGCCAATAGGACACGCCGATGAACAGTACCGACCATAGCAGAACAAATACACCAAGCTCCACATGCGCCTGAAACAGTAGCAAGATCGAAACCGAGAACACGATGGCAACCGGCCAGAATTCGGTAATCAGCGACCACAGAGTGTGGGTCACGCCCAGCGCAGTTTCGCTGATGCGGTGCGCCAGGGAGCCGGCAAAATTATCACTGAAATAACGGTGCGAATGATGCTGCAGATAATGATAGATCGATCGCGTCACATTCTGGCGCTGGCGCGGACCAAGGCGGATCTGGATGCCGCCGGCGATGCGCCCGAACACCACTTCCCCGGCGCACAGTCCGACAAACAGCAGCAGCGGTGCATGCAATGCGGCGACCAATGCCATCGATTGGACCTGTGCGCCGGCCACGCCCTTGATGATGTTGCCCAGCGCATAAGGCACCAAAATACCGCACGTGGCATTGATGGTTTCGAACAGCAGCATGGCCAGATACCAGCCGCGGTACTTCGCGACGAAGTGCCAGATGAAACGAAACGGCGTATCCGGCAAATGCGGAGCGCCGGGTGCACGCTGAAAATGTTGGGTTGTTTGCATTGAATGATTAAATTGGCAGTTGCCAGGTTGCCGCTGAATTTATTGGGTTGGCAGCACCCATGCTTTGGCTACTGTTTGACGCAGAAGTTTCATTCAAGTAATTCTTTCCTGCTGTGATCAAATTTGCATTCGCTTGCATGGACAAGTCCTTCGGCGCAGCAAGGCAAGGCAAGGCGATGCCAGGCGTGCAAAAGGAAGAAGTACTTTCAAGTTTCCGGCAAAGACGGCTTTGCGCCGCAGAAAAGACAAGCCAGCAACGGCTAATAATTGAAAGTTGTGACTTCCTCCTGGCTTGACTGGCCGCCATGAATGACGAACAACGATCAGCGATCTAGCCGCCCTGGTCATTCAAGTGGCAAGCAGAAAAATGCTGTGGTGCCACTTCGCGCATTGCCGGCGCCTCGATTTTGCAGCGCGGCATCGCATGCGGACAGCGCGGATGGAAATGGCAGCCGGAAGGCGGATTCAACGGCGACGGCACTTCGCCAGCAATCTTGAAGTACTGCTTTTTCCTGACTTCCAGCGTCGGCACCGATGCCAGCAGGGTTGCAGTGTATGGATGGTTGGGTCTTGAAAAAAGCGCATCCACCGGCGCCGACTCGACCACGCGCCCGAGATACATGACCACCACCCGGTCCGATACATGCCGCACCACGCCCAGATCGTGGCTGATGAACAGGTAGGTCAGGTTCAGTTCGGTGCGCAACTGCATGAAAAGGTTGAGCACTTGCGCCTGAATCGACACGTCGAGCGCGGCGACCGCTTCATCGCACACCAGCAACTCCGGGCGCACCGCCAGCGCGCGGGCAATGCCGATGCGCGCCCGCTGACCGCCGGAAAACTGGTGCGGAAAACGGTGCAGCATCGCCGGCGCCAGGCCGACCCGCAGCAACAGGCTGGCGGCATAATCATTTTTTTCGCTGGATTTGACGATGCCGTGCGCCACCGGCGCCTCGCCGACAATGTCGGCAATGCGCATCCGTGGATTGAGCGATGCGTAAGGATCCTGGAAGATCAGTTGTGTAGCGAGCTGCTTTTGCCGTTTTTCCTGCGCATTCAGCAGCTCGACCGGATCGCCTTTCCAGATTACCGATCCACTCGATGGCTGCTGCAAGCCAACCGCAATCCGGCCGAGCGTCGATTTGCCGCAACCGGATTCGCCCACCAGCCCCACCACTTCGCCAGGCTCAATCGCCAGCGATACATGGTCGAGCGCATGCACTGCCGACCTGCTCGTTGCGCCGCCCAGTACGCCGGCAATCCGTGCAGTGAAATCAGCCGGCTGGTCAAACTGCTTGCTGATATCGCGCAGTGCCAGCAATGGAAAAGTCGGTCGGGTCACGGCTGCTCCAGCACCGGATGGAAACAGCGCAGCAAACGATCATCAAACGCTTCCAGGACCGGCACAGTGCGGCAAATTTCCGTGGCACGCATGCAGCGATCCCGGAACGCGCAGCCAACCGGCAACTCCGATAATGACGGCACCATGCCCGGAATCTGCGGCAATGGCTGTCCGCGCGGATGACGCGATGGCGCCGATGCGATCAAGCCATGGGTATAAGGGTGGCGAGGATGTTGCAGCACTTGTTCGACCGCGCCGCTTTCGACAATCCGGCCGGCATACATGACTGCGACCGTATCGGCAAAACCGGCAATCACCGATAGGTCATGGGTGATCCAGATCAGCGCGACGCCAGACTCGCGGCACAGCGTTTGCATCTGATGCAGAATCTGGCTTTGAATGGTGACGTCGAGCGCCGTGGTCGGCTCGTCGCAAATGATCAGGTCCGGCTGGTTGAGCAAGGCGATCGCGATCGCAACCCGCTGCCGCATGCCGCCGGAAAACTGGTGCGGATAAGCCTGCATCCGTTCATCCGGCGACGGAATGCCGACTTTCACCAAGGCCTCACGCGCGATCTGCCGCGCCGCAGCTGGACCAACATCCTGATGCGCGCGTACAGTTTCAATCAGCTGGGTATCGATGCGCAGCACCGGATTCAATGTCATCATCGGATCCTGGAAAATCATCGCGATGCGGTTGCCGCGGATGGCGCGCATTTCCCGCTCTGGCAAACTGCGCAAGTCCCGCCCCTTGAACAAGATGGTGCCTTCGGTGACCTTGCCGGGCGGATCAACCAGACCCATGATCGAGTAGGCAGTCATCGACTTGCCGGAACCGGATTCGCCGACCAGTCCCATGATCTGTCCCGCCTGAATTGAAAACGACACGTCGTCAACCGGCTTGAGCACCGCGGCGCCAGACAGGAACTGCGTACCCAGATGCGCAACCGTCAGCGTCGGTTCGGATTGCGGCGTCTTCATGGCGACTGGACCTGCAGACGTGGATTCAACACATCGCGCAGGCGATCGGCCACCAGGTTGATCGCCGCCACGGCAATCAGCAAGCCGATACCGGGGAACAAGCTGATCCAGTATTTGCCCGACATCATGTACTGAAAGCCATTGGCGATCAGCAGTCCCAGCGAGGGCTCGGTCACCGGCAAGCCTAGGCCGAGAAAGGATAGCGTCGCTTCCAGCGAAATTGCCGACGCCACCTGCAAGGCAGCCACCACCACCAGCGGCGGCAGGCAATTCGGCAGCAAGTGGCGAAACATGATGCGCCACGCCGACAAGCCGAGGCATCTCGCCGCTTCGATATATTCCTTGCCGCGCTCCACCAGCGCGGCACTGCGTGCGGTGCGCGCATAGTAGGCCCATTGCACCGCCACCAGCGCAAAGATGATCTTGCCGATACCTGGCCCGGTCAATGCCAGCAAAATCAGCGCAATCAGAATCGATGGGAAAGACAGCTGGATATCCACTACCCGCATCAGCAAGGCGTCAATGCGCCCTCCCCGATAACCGGCGATCAATCCCAGCACCAGGCCGATTGCCAGCGCGATGGCAGTGCTGGCAACGCCCACCGTCACTGAAATCCGAAGGCCGTACAGGATCGCCGACAGCATGTCGCGACCTTGCGCGTCGGACCCGAGCAGGAAAGTGAGCTTGCCATCCATCGAGGTCTCGCCCGGCGCCAGGCGCGAATCCATCAAATCCAGTCGCGCCAGGTCATACGGATTTTGAGGCGACAGGATCGGTGCAAACAGCGCCGCCAGCAAGACCAGGGCCAGCAGGATGAAACCGGCTGCCGCGATCCTGCTGGCAAAAAAATCGCTGGCAAACCGCCGCAGCGGCGTTTCAGCAGGCAACATGCTCAATTCGCGCTCCATGCCTATCCTCTCGCGTCGGAAAGACGCACGCGCGGATCGAGTACCGAATACAGCACATCCGCCAGCAAATTAATCAGGATGAACACTACGGCGATGAGCAGCATGTAGGCCACGATCACCGGCCGGTCCAGCACCCGGATCGAATCAATGATGAGCTTGCCCATGCCTGGCCAGGAAAAGACCGTTTCGGTGACGATGGAAAAGGCGATGATCGAGCCGAACTGCAGCGCGATCACCGTCACGATCGGAATCAGGATGTTTTTCAGCACATGCACGCCGATGATGCGGCGATTGGACAATCCTTTGGCGCGCGCGAACCTGACGTAATCCTGCAGCAGCGCCTCCTGCACTCCGGCACGCGTTAAGCGAATCACCAGCGCGATATTGACCAGCGCCAGATTCAGGGCCGGCAGCAGCAGATGCTGCAAGCCTTCCCAACTCAGGAAACTGACCGGCACGCCTAGCACCAGCGTGGTCGGGCCACGACCGCCGGCCGGCAGCCAGCCGAGCTGCACCGCAAATACCATGATCAGCATCAGCCCGACCCAGAATGTCGGCAGGGAAAAACCCAGAATCGATGCCGCCATGATCGATTTTCCGGCGATTCCATCCGGACGCAGGCCGGCCCACAGTCCAAGTGGCAGGCCGAATCCGACCGCGATCAGGATTGCCGCCAGCGCCAGTTCAAACGTGGCCGGCATGCGCTCGACGATCAGCGTCAGCGCCGGGATGGAAAATGCAAATGACTGGCCAACGTCGCCGTGCAACGCGTTTTTCAGGAAGATGAAATATTGGTGCCATAGCGGCTGGTCCAGCCCGAACGCTGCGATGACCCGCGCGCGCTCGGCCTGGTTGGCGTCGGGGCTGATCAGGATATCGATCGGATTGCCGATCGCGTGTACGCCGGCAAACACCAGCATGGACATCACCAGCAACACGATCAGGCTTTGCAGCAAGCGGCGAATGATGAAGGCAGACATGCGGATCGACTTTGACTGTTACGTACGTGGCGCGGCCGCCAAGCGCTGCGGCCTATTGCGGAGAAAACTGATGGGCAAAGGTGAATTCATCGGTACGCGCAGTGTACTTCAATCCCTTGCGCATTGCCCAGCTGGCATACTGGTGATGCAGCGGCACGACTGCGTAATCGGCCAGCGCAATCGCAGCGGCTTTCCTGGCCGATTCCTCGCGCTTGCCACTGTCGACCGAAGACAGCGATGCCCGCACCAGTGCATCCATTGATGGATTACTGTACTTGCCCCAGTTCCAGCTGCCCCAGCCGGTTGCCGGATTGGG
>JAKFFK010000244.1:0-3470 GCA_036675285.1 Paucimonas sp.
GCAAATGCAGTACTACCGTGCCAAAGACCGCTTTAACCGACTGCTTGACGAGCAGCCGATCGTGGTCGGCGCGCTCGGTATTGCGGTGGGCGCAGCGCTCGGCGCAACACTGCCAAGCACACGTCGCGAGAATGAGTTGATGGGCCGCAAGCGCGACCAACTGCTGGAAAAAGCCAAGCAAACCGCACGTCAGCAGGCAAATACGGTCAAGCAATCGGCGCAGCGTGTTGCACAGACCGCAAAACACGAAGTCGACCGGGTCAAGGAAGATGTATCGAATGCAGCGTCACAAGAAATGGACCCGGCGCTTTCCCGAACCGGCGCGGCAGGAAGCGTCGGCAGCACCCAGCTCGGTAGCAGCATGTCGGAGCAGCAACGGCCCCATTAAGCATGAATGATCCAGAGACGTCCGGAGGCGCAAGCCTCTGGGCGTCAAATCTTGGCAAAAAACCTCAGGCCAAGGCTTGCTTGCATCTCCGAAATTCCTGCGTAAGATAGTTCTCGACACGAAAACAGGAATGGAAAACGCTGCTTATTGCCAGCGATCCTGCCGCTTCACCTGACTCGCAAATACTGCGGAAAATGCGCGCATCTTGGCCTTGACCAGACGTTCTCTGCCTTCGTCGTTGCGGGTATAAATCATTTCCGTCGGGCCCATATATTTGCACCATTGCGCCTCCATCTATTGCGGATCCGTTTGGAGTCGCGGCCTAATGCGAAGCTCAGCCGCCGCGAAGCGGCGTTAAGCAGCCAGCCGCAGGGCTTTGGCGGCCGCGACCATGTTCTTCAGCGCGGGGATCACTTCTTCCCAACTACGCGTTTTCAAGCCGCAATCCGGATTGACCCACAGGCGCGCGGCCGGAATGCGCTCTGCCGCCTTGCGCATCAGCTGCACGATATGTTCCTGACTGGGGATGTTAGGCGAATGAATATCGTACACGCCCGGGCCGATCTGGTTCGGGTAGTTGAAGTGATCAAAGGCATCCAGCAGCTCCATGGCCGAACGGGAAGTTTCGATCGTGATCACGTCCGCATCCATGTCGGCAATGGCAGCAATGATGTCGTTGAATTCCGAATAGCACATATGCGTATGGATCTGCGTTTCATCTTGCACGCCGTTTGCCGTGATGCGAAACGCCGTCACCGCCCACTGCAAATAGTCATGCCATTGCGAGCGGCGCAGCGGCAAGCCCTCGCGTAGCGCTGCCTCATCGATCTGGATCACGCGCACACCTGCCCTTTCCAGATCCAGCACTTCTTCGCGGATCGCCAGCGCCAGCTGGTGGCAGGAGATCGAGCGCGGCTGATCGTCGCGGACAAACGACCAGTTCAGGATCGTGACCGGGCCGGTCAGCATGCCTTTCATCGGCTTGTCGGTCAGCGACTGCGCATACCGGGTCCATTCCACCGTCATGGCCTTGGGCCGGCTGATGTCGCCGTACAGGATCGGCGGCTTTACGCAGCGCGAGCCATAGGATTGCACCCAGCCGAACTGGCTGAAGGCATAACCGTCGAGCTGTTCGCCGAAGTATTCGACCATGTCGTTGCGTTCCGCTTCGCCATGCACGAATACATCCAGGCCCAGCGCTTCCTGCTCGCGCACGCAGCGCGCGATTTCAAGCTGCATCACTTCCCGGTACGCGGCTTCGTCCAGCTCGCCCAGGCGGAACCGGCTTCTGGCCTGGCGAATTTCCACCGTTTGCGGAAACGAGCCGATGGTCGTGGTCGGATAGGCTGGCAGCTTCAGCAAAACCGACTGCTTCGCCGCGCGCTGTTCATAGGCACTGATGCGCTTGCCCAGCGCCGCATCGATCCTGGCAACCGCTGCCTTGACTTCCGGATTGTGCACGCGGGGTGAAGCGCGCCGCTGTTCAATTGCAGCATTATTGGCGATCAGTCGTTCCTGCACCCGCACGCGCCCGTGATTCAAGGCGCTGGCCAGGATCTGCAGTTCATCGAGTTTTTGCAATGCAAAGGCCAGCCAGGATTGAATGGCGCGATCCAGTTTCTGTTCGCTGTCCAGATCGACCGGCACATGCAGCAGCGAGCAGGATGGGGCGATCCACAGCCGGTCCTGCAAATACCGGTGAATCGGCTCCAGCCATTCGAGCGTCGCGTGCAGGTCGGTTTTCCAGATGTTGCGGCCATTGATGACGCCCAGCGACAATACTTTATCCGTCGGCAATTGACGGATAAGCTGCTCCAACTCGTCGCGGGCATTGACGGCATCGATATGCAAGCCCTGTACCGGCAGCTTGCATGCCAAGGCCAGGTTGTCCTGCAACGGGCCGAAATAGGTGGTCAGCAGCAGTTTGACCTTGGGAGTCTTCAATGCCTCGTAGGCCGTGGCAAACGCCTGCTGCCATGCGGGGTCGAGCTCCGTGACCAGGGCCGGCTCGTCGATCTGCACCCACTCGATGCCCTGCTCTGCCAATTGATCCAGCAGCGCCGCATACACCGGCAACAGGCGCGGCAGCAGCGCGAGCCGCTCGGAATCATCCCTGGTCTTGCCCAGCCACAGATAAGTCACCGGCCCGATGATGACCGGCTTTGCCGGCACATTGAGCTCACGCGCCTGGGCAAGCTGCGCCAGCAGGTGCGAAGCATCGAGCGTGAATTCGGTTGCGGCAGATAATTCCGGCACGATGTAGTGATAATTCGTGTCGAACCACTTGGTCATTTCACCGGCATGCACGCAGCTGCAGTCGGCATCTTTTGCGGAGCGGCCGCGCGCGACGCGGAAGTAATTGTCGAGCGCATTGCCTTCGAGATTGCGGACCCGGTCCGGCAAATTGCCCAGCATGAAGCTCATGTCGAGCACCTGGTCATAAAAGGAAAAATCGCCTACCGGCACCAGGTCCAGGCCCGACTGGTTTTCCCAGTGACGCTGGCGCAGCTGCGCGCCAAACGCGGTCAATTCTTCCCGGGACGACTGCCCTTTCCAGTAATTTTCCAGTGCAAATTTCAATTCGCGCTTGGCGCCGATGCGTGGAAAGCCGAGGTTATGTGTGGTGACCATGTTGGTGAACTCCTGATGAGATGGAGGTCATCATAGCGCCGCTGATTCATGAATAAAAATGGTATTATTTCATCGATCAATTACATTTATTCATGGATAAAACATGCTCGAACGAGTTCACCTGGCCATCATCCGCGAAGTGGATCGCAGCGGTTCGCTGACTGCTGCCGCCGAGGTGCTATGCCTGACGCAATCGGCGCTCAGCCACACCGTCAAAAAAATCGAGCAGCAACTGGGCACCCCGGTCTGGACACGCGAGGGACGCAGCCTGCGCCTGACGCAGGCCGGCCAGTACCTGCTGGGTTTGGCCAACCGGCTGCTGCCGCAACTGGAACACGCCGAACAGGTGATGCAGCAATATGCAGAAGGCCGGCGCGGCGCTCTGCGCATTGGCATGGAATGCCATCCCTGCTACCAGTGGCTGCTCAAGGTCGTCACGCCGTATCTGGCC
>JAKFFK010000031.1:0-19596 GCA_036675285.1 Paucimonas sp.
CTTCCTTCTCGACCCACATCGCGGTCGGCAGGATCAGATCGGCCGCCATCGTGGTGACGGTCGGGTAAGCGTCGGAGACGACGATGAAGTTGGCCGGGTTGCGGTAGCCCGGCATGGCTTCGTGCACGATATTCGGCGCGGCCTGCATGTTGTTGTTGCACATTACCCAGTACGCATTGAGCTTGCCATCGGTGAGCATGCGGTTTTGCAGCACCGCGTGGTAGCCCGGCTTTTCTGGGATGGTGCCTTCCGGCAGCTTCCAGATTTGCTCGGCCATCGCCCGGTGCTTGGGATTGGTCACGACCATGTCGGCCGGCAGGCGGTGCGAGAAGGTGCCGACTTCACGCGCGGTGCCGCAGGCCGAGGGCTGGCCGGTCAGCGAGAACGGGCTGTTGCCCGGCGTGGAAATCTTGCCGGTCAACAGATGAATGTTGTACAGCAGGTTGCTGCACCAGGTGCCGCGCGTATGCTGGTTGAAGCCCATGGTGAAGAACGAGACGACCTTCACCTTGGGGTCGGCATACAGCTTGGCAAGCGCGATCAGCTTTTCCTTGGAAACGCTGGTGAGCTTGGCAACGGTGTCGACATCGTAGGCCGAAACGAACTTGGCGAATTCGTCGAAGGTGCTGGGCTTGCCGCCGCCGACGTCGCCGGCATTCTTGGCGGCCTTTTGCAAGGGGTTTTCGGGGCGCAAGCCATAGCCGATGTCGGTATTGCCGGTGACGAAGCGGGTGTGCTTGTTGACGAAGTCGCGGTTGACCGCGTTGTTCTTGATGATGTAGTTGGCGATGAAGTTCAGGATCGCCAGATCGGTTTGCGGCTTGAAAATGATCGACTGGTCGGCCAGTTCGAAGCTGCGGTGCTCGAACACCGACATGACCGCGACTTTCACGTGCGGCGCCGACAGCCGGCGGTCGGTCACGCGGGTCCAGAGGATCGGGTGCATTTCCGCCATGTTCGAGCCCCACAGCACGAAGGCGTCGGCGACTTCGATATCGTCATAGCAGCCCATCGGCTCGTCCATGCCGAAGGTGCGCATGAAGCCGGCCACGGCCGATGCCATGCAATGACGGGCGTTGGGGTCGATGTTGTTGGAGCGGAAACCCGCTTTGAGCAGTTTCAGCGCTGCATAGCCTTCCCAGATAGTCCATTGTCCGGAACCGAACATGCCGACTGATGTCGGCCCCTTTTCTTTCAGGGCTTTCTTGAATTTCTCGGCCATGATATCGAAGGCGGCATCCCAGGAAACCGGGGCGAATTCGCCATCCTTGGCATATTTGCCGTCTTTCATGCGCAGCATCGGCTTGGTCAGCCGGTCAGCGCCATACATGATCTTGGAAAGGAAATAGCCTTTCACGCAGTTGATGCCGCGATTGACTTCGGCATTGATGTCGCCGTGGGTGGCAACCACCCGGCCATCCTTGACGGCAACGTTCACGCCGCAGCCGACCCCGCAGAAGCGGCAGGGCGCTTTCGACCATTTCAACTGTGTTTTGGAAGAATCGGTGACAACATTCGATGCCTGCGCGGCCAAGGGAATGCCGGCGGTGGAAGCAGCCGTGATTGCCGCAGTTTGCCTGATGAAGTCGCGTCGGGTAATTTTCATGATTCCACTTCCTGTTCCATTGCGGCTGCCGGCTCCGCGTGTTGATAGACGAGCGAAACATCGTATACGCCAGGTAAAGCCCGTATGGCGTCCATGCAGTCGAGCGTGCGGCGGGTGCTCTCGGTTTCCAGCGTGATGACCAGCTTGCCTTCGGCAGACTGGGCATGGCATTCTGCCTGGGGCAGCATGCTGATGTGAGTCTTGATCGCTTCTATTTTCCCCGTGTCGCAATAAGCGATGATGCCGGCGATATGGATTTCGCGCTCGTCTGTCGGCGTATTTCGGGCGTCCTTATCGATCATGCGTGATTGCTCCTGCAAATAATGTTTTTTTGTGATGACAAGCGCCGACTGTACGCGGCACGCGCTCAGCCGCCGGTCGGCAGGGTGCCGGTGAACAGTTGATACATCCAGACGAAGAAGCCATAGCCGCCGACAATCGCCACGGCCAGGATCGGGGCGGCAATCACGGTCAGAAAAAAGAAGGCGCGCAATTCCTGGGCCTTGGTCGGGACCTGCTGCTCGTTATCCATTTGCGTTCTCCAGTAACTGGATCGATTGATGCACCAAGGCTGTCGCCGTTGCAAACAGGAGGCAGGCAGAGGCTGTCTTGAAGATTGAGGGGGAAACTGTCGCCTGATTCTTGCAGGTACAGAAGTACTGGCAACCTTTGGTCGCGCGCGGAATTGCGATCTTTTTTTTGCTGCAATTTTCAATCACGAGTGCCTGTCTCCGGGTAGGCAATTTTATCGGCAGGAAATTTTCTGTTCGTTTGCTTTGCCGAATAACTGATTAGACTTTATGATGAACGCACAATGCTGTTTTTGCAACCCGATTTTGAACGATTCTCAAGCGTATGTCATTCCACCAAATAAAGTCAGTTATGCACTTGTCTTTCCGCAATGCAGTAGGGCGCCGGTTCGCCGCCTGCTGCGTTGCGGAAAATATTTTCTGATGCTGCGTGCGCACCAGGTAGCCTGCAGTCGCGGTGGCCGCGAATTGTTTGGTGGCATTAATTTCGAAGTCGGCAGCGGCGAAGCGCTGCGTATTTGCGGGCGCAATGGCAGCGGCAAGACGACCCTGCTGCGCATCCTGTGCGGCTTGACGTCGCCGGCAGCGGGGGGAATTTTCTGGAAAGAAGCTGCGATTGACCGTGTCCGCGAGGCTTACTGGCGCGACGTGATCTATGTCGGCCATGCCAGCGGCTTGAAAGACGACTTGCTTGCCTGGGAAAACCTCGTGGTCGCTGCGCGCCTGTCCGGACGGGGCATTGACCGCAAGCAAGCGCTGCAGGCGCTGCAAAGAATGGGCGTGGCCGAGGCGTGCGATACGCCTGTGCGCACTCTTTCGCAAGGCCAGCGCAAGCGCGTGGCGCTTTCGCGCCTGTGCCTAGGGAGGCCGGTGCCGTTGTGGTTACTCGATGAGCCTGCGGCATCGCTGGATGATGATGCGGTCAAGTCGCTGTGCGAGATACTGGACGCGCATCTGGCCAAAGGCGGCATGATCGTGCATGCCACCCACCAGGCCATGCCGCTGACGGCGCGCCGTAATCTGCAACTCGACCTCGGACAGGGCAGTACATGCTGAAGGTGGCATGGTGCCTGGTCCATCGCGATTTGTTGCTGGCCGTGCGACGACCGGCGGATGTGGTCAATATCCTGTTTTTTTTCATCATCGTGGCCACGCTCTTTCCGCTGGCAGTCGGGCCGGAACGTGAGGCGCTGCGCATGATGGCGCCTGGGATCGTCTGGGCCGCAGCACTGCTGGCATCGATACTGTCACTGCCACGGCTGTTCGTGGCCGACCATGCCGATGGCACGCTGGAAGGCATGCTGCTGTCCAGCGAACCTTTGCCGGTGATCGTAATCGCCAAAGTCATTGCCCATTGGCTGGTGTCCGGCTTGCCGCTGGCGCTGGTGGCACCGCTTTTGGCAGTGCAATTCGATTTGCCGGCAGGCGCTGCGATGCTGCTGTTTCTGAGCCTGTTGCTTGGCACCCCCGTGCTGAGCCTGGTCGGCGCCATCGGTGCAGCGCTGACGCTAGGTTTGCGCGGTGGCAGCGTGCTGGTAGCGCTGCTGGTATTGCCGCTCTACGTGCCGGTACTGATCTTCGGCGCCGGCGCCGCGGCGGCAGGCCTTGAAAGCGCGGATGCCCACTTGCTGGTGCTGGGCAGCCTGCTGGCGGCGGCAATGGCGCTGGCTCCCTGGGCAACTGCAGCAGCACTGCGGATTTCCCTTGAGTGAGGCGTTCAGATGATGCGCGAGGCCCGGATCGAATTGAAGGAGCATGGATGGCATGAGGACTGACTCTAGCTTTGCAGCAAAAGTCGGCAACGGCGAAGGCGGCTGGCTGCGCTTTGCCGCGCCGGCCGCATTTTTCCCGCTGGCCGGCAAGATGATGCCCTGGTTCGGTGTCGCCGCCGCGCTGTTGACGGCAACGGGGCTGGTATTGGGATTTCTGATGGCGCCGACCGATCACCAGCAGGGCGATGCCTACCGCATCATATTCGTCCATGTTCCCGCTGCCTGGCTATCGATGCTGATCTATGTGGCGATGGCATTCTGGGCCGGCATCGGCCTGGTGTTCAATACGCGGCTGTCATCAATGTTCGCCAGCGCGCTGGCGCCGACCGGTGCGCTGTTTGCCTTCCTGGCGCTGTGGACCGGCGCACTGTGGGGCAAGCCGACTTGGGGCACCTGGTGGGTATGGGATGCCCGGCTCACGTCGGAATTGATCTTGCTGTTTCTCTACATCGGTTTCATGGCGTTGCAGGCGGCGATCGACGAGCCGCGCCGCGCCGACCGCGCCGGCGCGGTGCTGGCGCTGGTGGGCGTGGTGAATGTGCCGGTGATTTATTTTTCAGTCCAGTGGTGGAATACCCTGCACCAGGGTGCTTCGGTGAGCTTGACGCGTGCGCCCAGCATGGCGACGATCATGTTGGCAGGCATGCTGCTGACGGCCGCGGGCCTGTGGTGCTATACGATTGCGGTAAGCCTCGCGCGACTGCGCTGCATCATGCTCGAGCGTGAGGGTAACGCCGACTGGGTAAAACGCACTCTGGAGTCAACGGCATGATTTGGCAAAGCTGGCAGGAATTTTTTGCAATGGGCGGTTATGCGCCTTACGTATGGGGCTCGCTACTGGTCGTATTCGGCTTGCTGGCAGCAGAAGTGATTGGTTTGCAATGGCGCCGCCGGGCAATCCTGCAGCGCCATGCACAGCAAATCGAACGCGCATCTTTCAAAAGGACAGGCGATGAAAACCAGGCATAAGCGGCTGGCGCTGCTGCTTGCCGGATTGGCCCTGCTGGGCATTGCGGCAGCGCTGGTGCTCTCGGCATTCCAGAAAAACCTGGTGTTTTTCTTTACGCCCACGCAGGTGGCCGCAGGTGAAGCGCCTGCGGGTCGCAGCTTTCGCATCGGCGGCATGGTCGAGACAGGCAGCGTCAGGCGCCAGGCCGATGGCATGACCGTGCAGTTCATCGTGACCGATACGGCAAAGAGCCTGCCGGTGTCGTTCCGCGGCATCTTGCCGGACTTGTTCCGCGAAGGCAAGGGCGTGGTTGCACAGGGCAAGATCGGCATCAACGGCGAATTCATTGCCGACGAAGTGCTGGCCAAGCACGATGAAAACTACATGCCGCCGGAAGCAGCGTATGCCATCGAGCAGGGCGGGGTGGCGGCCAGGCATCCAGGCATGGCGGGGACACAGAAATGATTGCCGAAATCGGCAATTTTTCAGTGATGCTGGCGCTGTGCCTGGCGCTGGTGCTGGGCACGCTGCCGCTGGCAGGCGCCGCCACCGGACGGCGCCGCTGGATGGCTGTGGCGCGCCCGGCGGCCGGCGGTCAGTTTGCCTTGCTTTGCCTGGCGTTCGTTTGCCTGGCGCATGGCTTTGCGGTCAATGATTTTTCGGTGGCGTATGTGGCGGCGAATTCGAACCTGAACCTGCCGCTGCATTTCCGCATTGCCGCGACCTGGGGCGCGCATGAGGGGTCGCTTTTGTTGTGGGTGGTGATCCTGGCATTGTGGACTTTTGCGGTGGCGCTGTTCAGCCGTCAGCTGCCGCAGGAGACGGTTGCGCGCGTGCTGGGCGTGATGGGCTTGATCAGCGTGGGCTTCCTGAGTTTTCTGTTGTTTACGTCCAATCCGTTCGAGCGCATGTTGCCGGCGCCACCCGATGGTCGCGATCTCAATCCGCTGCTGCAGGATTTCGGCATGATCATTCATCCGCCCTTGCTGTATATGGGCTATGTCGGCTTTTCGGTGGCCTTCGCCTTTGCCATCGCGGCACTGCTGGAAGGCAGGCTCGACAGCGCATGGGCGCGCTGGTCAAGGCCATGGACCACGGTGGCCTGGATGTTCCTGACGCTGGGCATTTTCATGGGCAGTTTCTGGGCTTACTACGAGCTTGGCTGGGGCGGTTGGTGGTTCTGGGATGCAGTGGAGAATGCCTCTTTCATGCCCTGGCTGGTCGGCACCGCGCTGATCCATTCGCTGGCGGTGACGGAAAAGCGCGGCAGCTTCAGGAACTGGACGGTGCTGCTGGCCATTGTCACCTTTTCGCTATCCTTGCTCGGCACATTCCTGGTGCGAAGCGGCGTACTGACCTCGGTACATGCCTTCGCTACCGACCCGGCGCGCGGCGCCTATATCCTGGCATTTCTGGCGATCGTCATCGGCGGATCGCTCTTCCTATATGCCTGGCGCGCGCCATCGGTGGGGCTGGGCGGCGCCTTTGCGCCGATGTCGCGCGAGTCGACGCTGCTGATGAATAATGTGCTGCTGCTGGTGGCGGCGGGCACGGTGTTTCTGGGCACCCTGTATCCGCTGTTCCTGGATGCGCTCAACCTCGGCAAGATCTCGGTCGGGCCACCTTATTTCGAGGCGGTGTTCGTGCCGCTGATGGCGCCGGTATTGCTGTTGATGGCGATTGCCCCCTTCGTGCGCTGGAAGCAGGCATCGCTGCCGGAACTGGCGCGCCGGCTGCGCTGGGTTGCGCTGGCGGCGATTGCCATTGGCCTGCTGGCTGCCGCAGCCAGCGGCGCGGCTTCGCCGATGGTGGTGTTGGGACTGACGCTGGCCAGCTGGATTCTGTTGGCTACCGCGTCGCACCTGGTCGAACGCCTGCGCCATGCGCCGGCCGGAACACCCCTGGTTAAAAGGATGCGCAGCCAGCCGCGCAGTTACTGGGCAATGCTGGTGGCCCATGCCGGCATCGGCGTTTTCGTGATCGGCGTGACGCTGGTCAAGGGCATGGAAAGCGGCGAAGACGTGCGCATGCAGCAAGGCGACACTGCCAGCATCGGCGACTACCAGTTTCGCCTGACCGGCATTGAAGAGGTCAGGGGTGCCAATTATGTCGCCGCGCAAGCCGCTTTCGAGGTCACACGCGATGGCCGCCCTGTGGCGACCATGGCGCCGCAAAAGCGCCTGTACATGGAGCAGGAAATGCCGATGACCGAAGCGGCTATCCACCGCAGCCTGACGCGCGACCTGTATGTGTCGCTGGGCGAGGCGATCGACCGCCAAACCTGGATCGTGCGCATCCAGATCAAGCCTTTCATCGGTTGGATCTGGGCCGGTTGTCTGATCATGGCGTTCGGCGGTCTGCTGGCCGCGTCCGACCGGCGCTACCGCATCGCAGCGCGCCGCAGCCGCCCGGTGCCGGTGGCAGCAAGCACGGCGCAGGCCGGCGCAGGAGCTTGACATGCGACGCTTCCTGTTGCCATTCATCGCTTTCCTGGTGTTGCTGGCATTTCTCACCATCGGCTTGCGACTGAATCCGCGCGAAGTGCCATCACCCCTGATCGGCAAGCCGGCTCCGGCATTCGAGCTGTCGCAACTGCATGTGCCAGGTGAAAGTATTTCGGCGCATCAAATGGTCGGGCAAGTGTGGATACTCAACGTGTGGGCCTCGTGGTGCGTCGCCTGCCGCGAGGAGCATCCGGTGCTGATGGACCTGGCTAAAACTGCCGGCGTGCCGCTGGTGGGCCTCAATTACAAGGACGTCCGCGACCAGGGCGCGGCCTGGCTGCGCGAGCATGGCAATCCCTATGCCGTATCGGCTTTCGATGGCGAGGGTCGAGTCGGCATCGATTACGGCGTGTATGGCGTGCCGGAAACCTTCGTGGTCGACAAGCAGGGGGTCATCCGTTTCAAGTTTACCGGCCCGCTGACACGACAGGAAGTCGAGGGCCGCTTGCTGCCCCTGATCAGGGAGTTGAACCGTGCATAGATTTTTATTTGCCTGCATGTTGCAGTTGCTGGCCGCGCTTTCTGTTCAGGCTGCGGCGCCCGTCGCACCAGCCACCGACCCGTCACTCGAAAAACGTGTAGCGGCGTTGTCTGAGCAGTTGCGCTGTCTGGTATGCCAGAACCAGTCGTTGGCCGATTCCAGCGCGGGCCTCGCGCTCGACCTGAAAAACCAGGTGCGTGAAAAGCTGGCCGCCGGTCAGTCCGAGCAGCAAGTGGTGGACTTCATGGTGGCCCGCTATGGCGATTTCGTGCTGTACAGTCCGCCGCTGAAATCCTCGACCTGGCTGCTGTGGTTCGGCCCTTTCCTGTTGCTGGCGGTAGCTGTCGCGGCCTTGCTGTCGAAGCTGATGCGCGCACGCCATCAAGCTGCAGAACTGCCGACGGCCGACCGGCAAAAGGCATCGGCCTTGCTGGCCGATGACAACGCGCACGGAGAAAAATCATGATCGGGTTTTTGCTGGCAGCGCTGGCCTTGACGGCCTGTACGCTGCTGTTCATTGTGCCGCCCTTGTTGCGCAAGGATGACGATGCTGTACTCGTCGTGCGTGACGATTTGAACCTGGCCGTGCTGCGCGACCAGTTGCGTGAACTCGACGCCGACCTGGCGGCCGGCATGATCGATGCCGGTGCTTACGACAGTGCCCGGCAAGAACTGGAGCGCCGGGTTACCGAAGAAGTCGGCGTGCAACTGCCTGCCGGCCAAGCCAGGACGGCGGCGCGCTGGACTTCGCTTGGGCTGGTGCTTGCAGTGCCGCTGCTGGCATCCATGCTGTACATCGTGCTGGGCTCGCCGCTGGCGCTGGAGACCCTGCGCGAAAGCCCGCATGCGGCCTCGCCGCAACCGATCAACGCGATGGTGACATCGCTTGCCGAGCGGCTGAAGCAGCAGCCGGACGATATCGACGGCTGGCATATGCTGGCGCGTTCCTACAATGCGCTGGAGCGCTATCAGGAGGCGAGCGCAGCTTATGCACACCTGCTGACGAAAACCCCGAATGACGCCGACCTGCTGGCCGATTATGCCGACACGCTGGCGATGCTGCTGAACCAAAGCCTGCAGGGCGAGCCGGAAAAATTGATTGATCGCGCGCTGGCGCTCGAGCCCGGACATATCAAGGCACTGGCACTGTCAGGCAGTGCCGCATTCGAACGGCGCGACTATGCCGGCGCACTCGCTCGCTGGCAAAAAATCATTGATGTTGCGCCGCCGGAGTCGGAGGTCGCGCGCACCACCGCCGCCAGCATGAGCCAGGCGCGCAATCTGATGGCCCAGGCGCCGCAGCCGAAAACCCTTGCTGCATCTGATGCAACGCCAAAGCCGGCGACGGTGAGCGCAGGCCGGCTGGAAGGAGTGGTGGAACTTGATCCGGCAGTGCGCCGGCAGGTGGCTGCGACCGATACCGTCTTCATTTATGCACGCGCGCATGACGGCCCGCGTTTTCCATTGGCGGTGCTGCGCAAGCAAGTCAAGGACTTGCCGGTGGCATTCGTGCTGGACGATAGCATGGCGATGATGCCCGGCGTCAAACTTTCCGATTTTGACTCGGTGCTGGTCGGCGCCCGGATTTCCAGTAGCGGCAGCGCCACTGCGCGCCCTGGCGAGCCGGAAGCAAGCATCAATGCGGTGCCGCGCGGCGCAAAAAACCTGCGCCTGCGAATTGGTGAGTCAGGCAGCCGCGCTACGCCCGGCACGCCGGCTATGAGTGGGCAATAGATCCAAACGGATTACCCGGCCGGCTTACTCGACGGCTTCCCAGGCATCCAGCCGCCGCTGCGACAGCCGCCGATAGGAACGTCCGCCCAGCCACATCGCTAATGCAATGCCGGCGCAGGCCAGTTGACCGGCCGCCAGCCACAGCACCGAGTGCGACAGGACCGGTGCGATGACGCCGGCAACGATGGCGCCCAGCATGGTTTGCGCAAACGATTGGCAGGACGCGACGGTGCCGCGTATTTCCGGGAACAGGTCGAGCACCAGCAGCGTCACGCCTGGCGCCACTACCGACATGCCAAACGTGTAAAAAAACAGCGGCGCGACCGACCACGGCAAGGCCGGGGGATAGAACGCATGATAGGCCACATTGGCCAGCGAAGCGCCAATCAGAAAGCAAAAACCGATGATGACCTGGGTTGGCACGGATATCCTGCCTGCCAGCCGGTTGGCCGCCAGCGCCCCCAGGAAAATTCCGCCCACTGCCGGTATGAATTGCCAGGCGAACTGGTCTGGGCCCAACCCCAGATGCTGGGTGATAAATACCGGCGCGGCCGCAACATACAGGAACATGCCGGCAAAGTTGAAAGCGACTGTACCGGCCTTCAAATGGAACAGCGGCGAGCCCAGCACCAGCTTGTAGTTATGAGCCAGCTGCTGCGGATTGAATGGCTGACGCCGTTCCACCGGCAGTGATTCCGGCAGGCGCTTGTAGCAAAACCACAGCAGCAATACCGAGTAGACGAACAGGAACAGGAAGATCGAACGCCAGTCGAGCAGCTTGACGATCCAGCCGCCGAGGATAGGCGCAATCGCCGGGGCGATCGAAAAGATCATGGTCACCAGCGACAACAGGCGAGCAGCCGGCGCATCGGCATAGACATCGCGGATGATGGCGCGGCCGATGACCATGCCGGCGCCGGCCGAGACGCCTTGCAGGATCCGGAATGCCCACAGGTATTCGATGCTGTGCGCCGCCGCGCAGCCCAGAGAAGCCACCGCAAACACGGCCAGTGATCCGAGTATCAAATTGCGCCGGCCAAATGCATCCGAGAGCGCGCCATGCCACAGGATCATCACCGCGAAAGCCAGCATGTAGGCAGTCAGCGTTTGCTGGACCTGGATCGAGCTGGCCTGCAGCGAATCTTGAATGTTCGGAAAGGCCGGCAGATAGGTATCGATCGAGAACGGTCCGAGCATGGCCAGGCCCGCCAGCATCAGTGCCAGCAGGTTGCGATGCGGTACTTTCAGATGGCTTGGGCCGGCCGGTGTGTCGGGGAGCGCCGCGGGTGTTTGATTCAAAAAATCACCCTGCGGCAGTGGCATTGGTCAGGCCGCATACGTCGGCAGTAATTTCATACGAATGCAGGCGTGCCGGATGGCTGAAAATTTGCGAGGTGATCATCAATTCATCGGCGCCGGTGCGTGCAATGAAGGCATTAATTGCGGCACGCACGGACTCCGGGTTGCCGATTGCCGTGCACGACAGCGTGTGCTCGAGGATGGCGCGCTCCGGCGGCGTCAGCTGTTGTTCATAATTTTCAACCGGCGGCTGCAATTTTGTCGGCCGGCCGCTGCGCAGGTTCACGAAGGCTTGCTGCATCGAGCTGGCCAGCAAGCGTGCTTCGTCATCGGTATCGGCGGCGAACACGTTAAAGCCGAGCATCACATACGGCCGATCCAGCTGGCGCGACGGGCGAAAGCGCGCACGATACAGGGCAATCGCCGGTTCCATTTGCGCCGGCGCGAAGTGCGAGGCAAACGCATATGGCAAGCCGAACTCGGCGGCCAGCTGGGCGCCGAACAGGCTCGAGCCCAGAATCCAGATCGGCACCGCCAGGCCGGCGCCCGGCACAGCGCGCACTGCCTGACCGGCTTCGACCGGCTGGAAATAGCGCATCAATTCGATGACATCCTGCGGGAACTGGTCGGGGTCGCTGGCTAGCGTGCGGCGCAAGGCGCGGGCGGTGGCCTGGTCCGAACCCGGCGCCCGGCCGAGGCCAAGATCGATACGCCCCGGGAATAATGACTCCAGCGTGCCGAACTGTTCGGCAATCACCAGCGGCGCATGGTTCGGCAGCATGACGCCGCCGGCGCCGACCCGGATCCGGGTCGTGCCGGCAGCGACATGACCAATCACCACCGCCGTGGCGGCGCTGGCGATGCCGGGCATGCTGTGATGCTCGGCCAGCCAGAAACGGCGATAGTGCCAGCCTTCGCAATGGCGGGCCAGATCGAGCGTATTGTGAAGCGATTGTCGGGCGTCGCTGCCTTCAGCAATGGGCGACAGGTCGAGTACGGAAAGCGGGATGGTTGTTGACATAGCAAGAGTGGGAGGAGGCAGCGCTGCACGGCGCTAGAGCGAGTCATTCTAACCAGATCGGCACACATGCGCTTGCCGTGCCACAGCCGGCAATCCGGCCGACTCCCGGATTGCCGCCCACGGAGGTTTGTTTTTTGCAGAAAATCTCGCCTTTGCTGAGAGGAATCAAGGCAAATGATCGGCAGGCGTCCATAAAGAGAGATGCGCATTGCGCCGCTGGCGCAAGCTTGATCGCGTCAGCCGATACCCGAAACAGATAATGGAGTGACGAATGGAGGCATGGTGGCTGACATCATGGAACACGATTCAGCAGGAATTCTCGGATTTGGCCAATGTGGCTGAATTTACCCGCACCTTTATCCGTATGCTGATGGCGATGTTGCTTGGGGGAATACTTGGCTATGAACGCGAGTCGGCTGGCGCTTCTGCGGGCTTTCGCACTCATATGCTGGTGGCGCTGGGCGCAGCGCTGTTCGTGCTGGTGCCATTGCAGGCAGGAACAACGCTGTCAGACATGAGCCGGGTGTTGCAAGGTGTAATTGCCGGAATCGGATTTCTCGGCGCCGGCGCCATTATCAAGCTCAGTCACGAGTCTGAAATCAAGGGCTTAACCACTGCTGCCAGCATCTGGCTGACGGCGGCAATCGGCATTGCCGCCGGTATGGGACGGGAGTGGACGGCGATCTTGAGCACTTTTTTTGCGCTATGTATTCTGCTCGCAGTACGGGTGATTAAAAAACCGGCACAACGCCAGGCAGAATCGACAAACGATTAATCTGCCGCGCCAGATACAATAGGTACCATCATGGTCGGCATCCATATCGCATGCAATATATTTCTCTGCATAATCTACACCGAAAAACCATGCCTGGCACGCGCGCTTTGCATTGATCAAAACACCGTCCATAAATCCAGGAAAAACTCATGACGACAATGATTCGCGCTTGGATGATCGATGGATTCAAGACTCTGTGTGGATTGCTGCAACGGATCGGTCTGGCAGAAAAAGCCGCATTGGCGACGATCGCGCTGACAGCCATTGCCATTTACGTGTTTGGCGAATTGGCCGATGAGGTGATTGAGGGCGACACACGGGAATTTGATACAGCGGTATTGTTGGCCTTTCGTAACCCGGCTGACTTGTCAGATCCGGCCGGGCCGCGCTGGCTCGAAGAAATGATGCGCGATTTCACCGCGCTGGGGAGTGTCGGCGTGCTGGCCACATTGACGCTGGTGGTCATCGGCTTTCTGGTCTTGGTGAAGAAACGCCATGCTGCCTGGATGGTGGCCTGGTCAGTTACCGGCGGCGCCGTCGTCGGCCAGGTATTGAAGTGGGGGTTCGCGCGTCCACGTCCGGACCTGGTGCCGCATGGGACCTTCGTCTATACCCAGAGCTTTCCAAGCGGGCATGCAATGCTGTCGGCAGTAGTTTTTTTGACGCTGGGTGCATTGCTGGCGCGTTCACAAGCCGATGCTCGATTAAAAATTTATTTGCTGAGCGTCGCAGCAGTTCTGACTGTGATGGTCGGCATCAGCCGGGTTTATCTGGGGGTGCATTGGCCGACGGATGTGCTGGCCGGCTGGGTGGTCGGGATCGGTTGGGCCTTGTTATGCTGGCTGCTCATGCTGTGGCTGCAGGGTCGGGGAAAAATTGAGCCGGAAACACAAGTGACGGAATAAAAAATTCAGCGTCACAGTAAGCTCTGATCATGGCCAGGGTACTGTTTGCTGCAGTGGCTTATTCGTTTATTTCCCAGTAGAAAGTTCGCCATCATCTGAACAATCTGCAAGTTCAGCTTGGGAATATTCCGCCTGCCTGCTTCGCTTGCATCAGCCGTCCGCCGGCACATTTTCGATATGCAGCAGGAATGCAGGCATGCTGGCATGACGGTCAATATGTGTTTTATTTCCGTGTGAAAATAAAAATACACATCAAAAAAATATGGCGCTTTTTTATGTCGTATTTGCGATTCGCAGTGTCAACAATTGTTAATTGCGGCCTTACTCCCATACATATTGGATGCTGAAAAAAAGAAGGAAGCGTATGCTTGTGGTCAGGCATTCAACTGAATATATATTAAAAAATAAAAATATATTTCAAATAGGAATGCTTGAGTTTATCTGAATGCATTCTTCATTCCTTTTGTAATCTTTTATTCAGACGGGGGCACATCGATGGACGCCTTGGCTAGCTTATTTCCGGTTTTTATTTCCACTGAAGTTATATACACCATCATTTCAGTCGGACTTTCCGCGGCAGTATTTTTTTATTTCATTTATCTGTTGCGCAAGGAAGAACCGCAAGCGCAAGAAAACGAGCAAGAGATCACGCATAAGCTGCGAATCAATATCCAATAGTCTGGATGCTGACTTTGTTATGCATACTGGGCTCAGTCAGGCAGTGTATGCTTGACTGAGCAGCTTTATGCTGCGCGCACAGCATCGACTGTGCAAAGCCTTGCCTGATTACCTTCTAGTACCTCCTTTAGGTACGTCAAATCTCCCTTTGTTTTTCTGCTGCAAGTAACAAGCTACTTGCTTTCGGCATTGTATTGCTATCAATAGATAGCGCAGGCGTATGTCAGCCTGGATTACTTGTTAAGAAATCTCTGGCTTACGCCTTACTATGCATAGGTAAGCTAAGACTTTGTCTGCCGACATGTTGTATATATAAATCCCTGGCTTTGGCGGTATTCCGCCATGCTTTTGCATCTTGCAGAGTTGTCGCTGAGCTGCATGCAGCGCATCTGCAATGGAAAAGCATGCTGAAATTTTCAGTCATCGAAGATTGATAAGCCGCATAAGACTGCAAAAAAACTGCGCTGCGATATATGTCTTAACTGCGGGAAAGCGCTTGACGCGGCACTTCCATCATAAAAATCAACATGTTCATTCATTCTAGATTGAACTCACCATACTGTTGACCCCTCTCAAGACAGACAAACAACTTTATGTTCCATTGCTTGGCGTCAAAACTCTTTTGTGCTGTCCTGTCAGCATAGATGCTTCTCATAATCTTCAGAAACTAGACATTGCATGCCTTGGATTTCCTTTTCTTTATTGACTTCCCGTACTCTTGCTTGCCTTGGATTGATGTTATGCCTGACTCCCGGCACCGCCTTGGCATTCGGTTTCAACGACGTCGCGGCTCAAGCTAAAAAACTGGCTGCCGGCACTTATCAAGCGCCTGAAAAAAATCTACCAAAGACAATTGAGAATTTGAATTATGACCAGTATCGCGACATCCGCTTCAAGCGCGGAAAAACGCACTGGAGCAATGCCCGGCTGCCCTTTGAAATGGCGTTCTTTCATCAAGGGCCGCAGTTTGACAGCCCCGTGAAAATTCATGAAATCATTGGCCGGCAGGTAAAGGAAATCAAGTTTTCCCCCGATTCGTTTGACTATGGCAAGAACCAGATCCAAACCAAGGAACTGACGGGACTCGGATTTGCCGGCTTTCGGGTTCACTATCCGGTCAATACCCAGCAATACAAGGATGAGGTACTGGTATTTTTGGGCGCCAGTTATTTTCGCGCGCTTGGCCAGGGCCAGCTATACGGTCTGTCGGCGCGTGCGCTGGCTGTCGATACGGCGCTGCACTCGGGAGAGGAATTTCCCCATTTTGTCGCCTTCTGGATCGAGCGGCCCAAGCCGTTTGCCAAGGAACTGACGATTTATGGCTTGCTCGATTCGCGCCGCGTCAGCGGCGCATACCGCTTCATACTCAAGCCTGGCGAAGAGACTGTCATGGACGTGAA
The DNA here is from genome assembly GCA_036675285.1 of Paucimonas sp. Classification (GTDB taxonomy): domain Bacteria; phylum Pseudomonadota; class Gammaproteobacteria; order Burkholderiales; family Burkholderiaceae_D; genus Paucimonas. Next base: position 15,655 of record JAKFFK010000031.1, read on the forward strand.
AGTGCAGTTGTATCTGCGCGAGCATGTCACCAAGCTGGGCATCGCACCCTTGACCAGCATGTATTTTTTTGGCGAAAACCAGCGCTCGACGATCGAGGATTATCGTCCCGAAGTGCATGACTCTGACGGCTTGTCGATCCAGTCCGGCACCGGTGAGTGGATCTGGCGACCCTTGGTCAATCCGAAGCGTCTGCTGGTCACCTCGTTTGCGCTGACCAATCCGCTCGGTTTCGGATTGATGCAGCGCGACCGGCAATTTGCCAGTTATGAAGACCTGGAAGCGCGCTATGAAGCACGTCCGAGCGCGTGGGTCGAGCCCAAAGGCAAGTGGGGCGAAGGCCGCGTCGAGCTGATTCAGATCCCGACACCGAATGAAACCAATGACAATATTGTTGCTTTCTGGGTGCCGCAGGCGGTGCCGCGCGTAGGCACGCCGTTCAATATCGAATACCGGCTGCATTGGCAAAAGCAGCCGGAACAACGGCCGCAGCTGGCTTGGGTGGCGCAGACCAGAAGAGGGCACGGCTATCTGTCCAAGCCGGATGACAGCATTGCCTTGTTCGTCGATTTTGACGGACCGGCGCTGAAAAAACTGGCGGCTGACGCCACGGTCAAGGCCAGCGTGACCGGTGATGCGAATACCCGGATTCTGGAATTGAATACCTTCAGGAATGCCGCCACCGGCGGCTGGCGTATGGCGATGCGGCTGCGTCGCGAAGATGAAAAAAAACCGATGGAATTACGCGGTTTTCTCAGCAATAACAACCAACCCCTGTCTGAAACATGGAGCTACATACTGCCCGCCGAATGACGCACGCACCAGCCATTGCAGCATGTTGCGAACAGTATCTGGACCGGCTCTGCTTGCCGCCGGATAGGCGGCAAGCCATCGCTGCGGCGCTGGATGGCACCGATCAATTGCCGGCGCATCTGGCAATGCATCGGCTGCACCAGGTGCTGGCTGGCACGGCAGCATCGGATCAGCATCCGGCCTACGGCTCGGTGGCTGCAAGGCTGAAACTGGCCAGCCAGCCAGCCGGACATGATGTCATGCCTGACGGGATGCCGGCGGCGCTGGCGCCGCCGCTGCGCAGGACCTCCATGGTGCCGCATCCGTGGGGCAAACTGAATCCGGTCAAGCGCTGGATCCAGGCCGTCAGGCGACAGCCGCACCACTGGCTTGCGCGCAACACGGAAAATGGCAATCGGCAAGCCTGGCCTGCCAGCGCGCCGCAGGGCAATGACAATGACGTCGTCGATGGCCCCGATCCGCTCGGCCAGTGGCAGCACCAGGGCAATATCCGCCGGCTGGTATTGCTAATGCTGATGTTGCTGCAAACCGCGGTGGCCACTTTTTTCATGGCCAAGGTCTTGCCGTACCAAGGCACCAAGCCGCTGGAAATCGCGTTGCTGGTATTGTTTGCGATCCTGTTTTGCTGGGTCTCGGCCGGATTCTGGACTGCGCTGGCTGGGTTCCTGGTGATGCTGCGCGGCACTGACCGGTTCGCCATATCGCGCCATGCAGCACCGGTGCAGGCGATTGATGCGGCGGCCCGGACCGCGATCGTGATGCCGATCTGTAACGAGGATGTGGCCCGGGTGATGGCCGGGCTGCGTGCCACCTATGCGTCGGTAGCCGCCACCGGGGCGCTGGAGCGGTTCGATTTTTTCATCCTGAGCGACAGCAGCGATGCCGATACCTGCATCGCCGAACTGGCCGGCTGGGCTCGGCTGGGCCGCAGCCTGCAGGGTTTCGGCCGGATTTTTTACCGGCGCCGGCAGCGTCGGGTCAAGCGCAAAAGCGGCAATATCGATGACTTTTGCCGCCGCTGGGGCGGCAGTTACCGCTACATGATCGTGCTCGATGCCGACAGCGTGATGAGCGGCGAGTGCATCACGACCCTGGTGCGATTGATGGAAGCCAACCCCGGCGCCGGCATTATCCAGACTGCGCCGCGCGCCGCCGGCCGCGAAACCCTGTATGCGCGCATCCAGCAATTTTCCAGTGCGGTGTATGGTCCGCTGTTTACCGCCGGCCTGCATTACTGGCAGCTGGGCGAATCGCATTACTGGGGTCACAACGCGATCATCCGCATGGCGCCTTTCATCGCCCATTGCGCACTGGCGCCGCTGCCCGGACGCGGCTCGCTTGCCGGTGAAATCCTGTCGCATGATTTTGTCGAGGCGGCGTTGATGCGGCGCGCCGGCTGGGCGGTCTGGATTGCCTATGATCTCGACGGCAGTTACGAGGAAATGCCGCCGAACCTGCTGGATGAATTGAAGCGCGACCGGCGCTGGTGCCATGGCAATCTGATGAATTTCCGATTGCTGATGGCGCGCGGCATGCATGCGGTGCACCGGGCGGTGTTCGTGACCGGCGTCATGGCTTACCTGTCGGCCCCGCTGTGGTTTGCATTCCTGGTGCTGTCGACCACGCTGCTGGCGCTGCACACATTGGTTGAGCCGCAATATTTTGTCGAGCCGCGCCAGCTATTCCCGATCTGGCCGCAATGGCATCCAGGCAAGGCAATTGCCTTATTCGGCGCCACCGCCACGCTGCTATTCCTGCCCAAGCTGCTGGGCGTGCTGCTGGTATGCGCGCGCGATGCAGCGCAGTTCGGCGGCCGGCTGCGGATGCTGGCGAGCATGCTGGCCGAGGTGCTGTTCTCGATGCTGCTGGCACCGGTACGCATGCTATTCCATACAAGGTTCGTGGTGGCCGCGTTCCTCGGCTGGAGCCTGCACTGGAAATCGCCGCCGCGGCATGACTCGCAAACCGGCTGGGGGGAAGCGCTGCGCAAGCATGGCGTGCATGCATTGCTGGGACTGGCATGGGGCGGCTTTGTGTACTGGCTTAATCCCGCATTCCTGCCATGGCTGTTGCCGATCACCGGTGCCTTGCTGCTGTCAGTGCCGGTATCTGTCTGGTCGAGCCGGGTATCGCCCGGGCGCCGCGCGCGTCGCGCAAACCTGTTCGTGATTCCGGACGAGATGAAGCCCCCGGCAGAATTGACAGCGGCGTATGCGGCCGCGAATGCCGCTGGCCGCCCGCCCGGATTGGTCGAGGCGGTGGTCGATCCGCTGCTCAATGCACTGGTGTGCGCCAGCGCTCGGTCACGCTGGGCACCGCGCCAAGCCGCACCGGCAAATGACGCCACGCTGTCGCAAACGGTGTTGGCATCCGACCCGGCCATGATGTCGGAACAGCACAAGAATATGGTAATCAGGGATCCATTGCTGTTATCCCGGCTGCACTTCGCGGTCTGGAGTGCCGACCGGGTGCACCCCGCCTGGCGAGAAGCCATCGCTGATGCGCAGGAAGTGCGTTAATGACACCGATGCCTTAGCTTGCGCGGGCGACTGCTTGTTTTATCGAGCAAGTCTTCGAGGCGGGTGAAGTATTCGGCCTTGGGCAGCGCGCATGCGGCGCTTGCCGAGCGGTCCGCTGGCATCAGCCAGTACAGTGAAACTGAGACAGCTGTCATCAAGCGCTGATTCCAGCGCCTGCCCGGCCGGGCATTTCAGTCTGCCATTGATACAAATATTCCCAATTACTGATCTTGGGTCTGATCCGCAGCCTTAGCGTTGCGGCGCTGCTTGTTGATTTGCCAGGAAGATTCGAGATAGACCGCCAGGCCAACCGCGAGCAACAGCACAATGCGCGATACCGCCGCGTTGCCGTCGCCATCGTGCCCGGCGCCAAACAGCAGGAAAGCCGCTTCGGCGCCGGCAGCCAGGATCATCATGAATCCCAGACGATGAAGGCCCTGGATAAATGTGGGCGCGAGCCGGAACAGCAGGCTGGTCAGTACGACGGCTGCGAGCATGGACAAGCCGGACGCGATGCCGAGCGATACAAAAAAATAAGGGGGCATGATTCGAATTAACTTTCCAGCAACCGGTGGTGCTTCAGGTGAGGCAGAAGGATGGCAGAGCGCGGCA
>JAKFFK010000191.1:0-3444 GCA_036675285.1 Paucimonas sp.
GCGAGATTCTCGCTTGCCTGCTGCAGGTACAGCGCTGAAAAATACGCGTCAGCGTACAGCTCGCCGGCAGCTGCCTTGCGCTGGAAATGGGTCAACACTTTTCTGCGGCCGGTCCGGTACATGTTGTCGTCAACGCCGGCATATTCGGCGCGCACCCCGCGCGCGTAAGCCGCATAAATGTCAGGCGGCTGGCCCAGAATTGCCAGGTCGACGCTGAGCATCACAGCCGTGAGCGGATCGGACGCGGCGCCGTGTTGCGCATGTTCGGTCGCGCGGATCAGGCTGGCTGGCCGGTCGGCATCACGCAGGTCAAGTTTCGCCTCCAGCCACAGCCGGGCGCTGCGTTCTTCATTGGAAATTTCGCCTCGTGCAACCGCATACACTGCATCATGGAACCAGTAGGCTTTCTTGAGCGTTACGACATCATCGCGGCTGGCGCCGGTATTGGCAGACCATACGTCAATCTCGCTTAGGCCATGCACCAGATGGTCGAGGTTGTGGTACTGGCGCAGCGCAGATCCATACGCCGACTCGCCCACCAGATACGCGAACCAGTGCTCTGCGTCTGCAGGCATGGCGGCATCGGTCTGGTCAGGCCGCCACAGGCTGAGCCAATCCTTGCGCAACCAGTCCAGTATCCAAGCCGTATAGGCCGGCCGCGGCATGAATTTCTGCATGTTCCAATGCCAGCCTACCGGCCCCTGCAAGGCCCGCACAAAACTCGAACTGACCGAACCCAGGTCGCGCGGCGGCATCACGAAAATGGTTTTCGCGCCTTGCAAGACATCGACATTGGCTTGCTGAATCAGATTTTCATAATCGAAGTCGGCGGTATTGCGAATGCCGCGGATCAGATAGTCAATGCCATGCCGCTTGGCCGCGCGGGCGGTGTAGTCGCCCTTGACCAGCATCACGCTGACATTATCCCAGCCGCGCTCGGCGAGGCTTTGCTCGACGATCTTCTTGCGGTGTTCGGCGGGAAAGTGCGGCTTCTTGAACGGGTTTTCCGAGATACATACCACCACCTCGTCGGCCAGGGCGCGAGCTTCTCCGATCACCCACAGGTGGCCGTTGGTGATCGGGTCCAGCGTTCCGGAAAAGGCAATTTTTTTCATCTTATCCCCAAATTGTCATGTACCTGTGGTGCTGCGCGGCGACTTGCCGCTGCAATGCTGCGCTCGATCCCTGATTGTGAAGCACATCATGCGCATGTTGCAAATAGACGATGCGCGGCAGCTGCATCGCCAGAATCTGCCGAATCTGCGTGATTGACCAATCCGGGTTTCTTGTCTGTATGCGGGCAATCCTGACATCCTCACCCGCATCGACCAGCAGCACCCGGTCGACCGGAATAGCTTCATCCAGGATCAGCGCCGATTCCCAGGCGACGTAGGGCGACTGCTGCGCCTGCGTCCATTGAAGAATCTGCTCCATGACCCAGGGCTTCAGGATCTGCTTCAGTTCGCGGTTTGCCGCGGCATCAATGGCAAACAGAGTACGCAGGCTACCCCGGTTCAGTCTGCCGTCCGACGTTGCCGCATGCGGAAATGTGCGGACCAGCGTCATCGTTGCCGGGTGCGCGGGATCCTGATGGATATCTCTGGCCACCTTGTCCGCGTCGATACAGGAGACACCCAGTTCCTCCAGCATCTGCCGGACAACAGATTTTCCGCTGCCAATGCCGCCGGTCAGCGCCACCACGCGTGGCCCGGTCGCCGCAGGGTCTTGAAGTCGGATATTCTGGGAAATCGCCATGGTTTCTGCAAATTGTTCATTATTGGTTGATCAACCAATAATGAACAATTTAGTGCATGGAAAGAGAATCGGCAAGTATAATTTGGTCATTCAACCAAATTTATGCGAGGCAGCGATGTCCAGACGCCAGAACTCCGAACAGCGCCGAGGAGAAATTGTCAATGCGCTGCTTGCGGTCATGGCAGAGCACGGCTATGAAAAAGCCACGATTCAACTGATCGCGCAACAGGCAGGCTTGGCACCCGGGCTGTTGCACTATCATTTCAAGACCAAGGCCGAGATCTTGCTGGCGCTGGTAAGCGCCCTGGCCGAGCTGTCGCAGCAGCGCTATTGTGGATTCGCAGAAGCGGCGACAACTGCGGAAGAAAAACTGCTTGCCTATATCAATGCCCGCCTCGGCAAGGGGCCGGGCGCCGATGCCAGCGCAGTGGCCGCCTGGGTGATGATCGGTGCTGAAGCGATACGGCAGCCGGAAGTCAGGCAGGTGTACCAGAAAGCGCTCGGCGCTGAAATGACATTGGTCCAGAGCCTGCTGTCGGGCTGTCTGAAAGAACGGGGCAAACAGGTCAGGAATGTAAAGCGCCTGGCGGCTGCCTTGCTGGCATTGATGGAGGGTGCGTTTCAGCTGGCGAGTGCGGCACCGGATGTGATGCCCGCAGGGTATGCGGCGTCGACGGCAATGCAGCTGATACAGCGGTATATCGAAGGAGAGCCAAGTCGATAAGGCTTGAAAAGCGCGAGGCGGCATGCTGATTCACCTGTCTGCCTGAGGCTGTGTTGTATTGGTTGCGGCGCGCATTCGTCAATGCTGGCCGGATAACGAACGGGCCGCTGACAGTCATGTCCTCGCTGTCCCAGTGCATTTATCAAGTGCTCATGGTCCAGATAAAACCGAGCACCCACCACAGCGAAATAAGCAACTGGATGACATAACAGACAAACCTGAAATTGATGATTAAGGATCTTCCGGACAGCACATGCAACAGGGACTGTCCGAGCCTGGCGCCCAGCAGATACAAGGCCAGCGCATCAGTGATGCCTGTATTTTCTGTTGCCAGTGCCAGCAGCAACAGCCCGCCAATGATCGGGAAGTTTTCGAAGCAGTTTGCATGCGCGCGGCACAGACGATGCATGAAGGGCGAGATGTCGCTGCCATCAGGCTTGAAGGTGGCCGCTTTATATCCTTTCGCTACAACCAGATAAACCCGGATCATTTCCACGATCAGGATTAACGACAAGGTCCATGCTGCATAGCCAAGCAAAGCAAGCGCCGTATTATTCATGTTCTTTCCTCAAAGTGTCTCGATTACAATTTTTGCTCCGCTGCGCCGGGCGCCACGGTGTTTCTCGCTCCATGTTATTGGCAGCTATTAATTCCCGTTGGGATGGAATGCGGCGCGCGACAAGACCGCAGGCGCAATCACTTTGTGGGCCGGTGCGACAAAGAACATATACAAGCGCCCGAGCCGATTGTGAACATGCACCACCGTCGAGACGGCGATCGCCGGCCCGGCGGCATCCGTCATCTTGCAAACCGAGACTTTGACGTCCAGGTGCTTATCTGAATCGCCAAGGATGATTTCCTGGTCCGACAGCGCGAGTAGCGAGAAGATACCGATCCGGTCGCCAACTAGATAGCTGCCAGCCGGCTTGGTCGGATCAATCGCATTGAGATGGCCGAGATTCTTC
>JAKFFK010000008.1:0-3442 GCA_036675285.1 Paucimonas sp.
TCCATGGTGATTTTCGGCTTCACGCTCCAGATCAAGTCATCCATCGTCTTCTTGGCACTGGCGACGGCCTGCGGCTTTTCTTCCTGCAGCGTATAGGCTACCGTCAATACCGATACCCATTTGTTTTCCAGAAAGGTTTCGACAAACGCCACCACCTCGCCGGTGCCAACCCGCACCGCCACTTCGGTTTTTGCCGCCTTGCTGGCCTGTCCCAGCTTTTCTTTTCGCAAGGCCTGTGAAATAGGCGCCTGCAGCAATTCGGTCGCCGCGGTATCGGCTTCCTTGACAAAAGATTCGAGATCGGCGACCACATCGGAAAATACCGACATTTCCTGATCGAAGTCTTGCTGCACCCGCTCGACAATGCTTTTCATGGTCTGGTACAGCGGCGCGCTCTCGCCGCTCCTGCGGTCCCATTCCATACTGGAATGCGCCAGCGTTTCTACCAAGCGGCGCGCCGGATGCTCTTGCTTGAAAAAGAAGTCCTTGTCGATCAGGGCCGCTTTCAGCACTGGCACTTGCAAAAGCCCGATCAGTGCCTTCATTTCTGCAGCAATGTTCTGGTCGCGGAAAACCATGTCGAACACCTTGGTCAGCAGGTCGATGGTATTTTCATCGACCTGCGTCAAGGCGCCTTGCGGCGCCTGCTTCTTGATATTGGCAAGCACTGCCGTGCTGGAATGATCATGATCGGCTGAGCCGGCCATCTGCTGGTTCAGCAAGTTGCGTTGCATACCGGACAGAAAACCCAGCAACTGGTTGCTCACAGCAGTCATTTGCAACAGGTGGCTTTGCAAGGTCGTTTGCAGAGATTGTTCTGCACCGGCCGCGCTGCCCTCGCTGGCTTGCATACGGCCTCCCTCGCCCGCTTGCATGCGGCCCATCTGTGCGGCAGGTGCCGGATCGGGCTTTTTCTCGCTTGCAGCTGCTTCGCTGGATTTTTTGATGCGGTAAGAATCGGTGAGCGACGGCATGATGCCATGTGCGATCAAGGCTTCGTTGATTGCCTGCAGTATCGGCGCCAGATCCAGAAAAACATCCGGCTGCATCAAGGGCAATATCAGTGGGTGCGATTCGGTATCCGGATCGAATTCGGTCCATGCCGCACTCAATGCCGACATGAAGTTTTCCGGCTTAAACGGATTTTGAGCAAGCGGCAGATCATCCCGGTCGAACAGGCAAGCCAGACGCCGGCCGAGCGCTTCGAGCTGATCTGCATACTTGACCACGAGAGGCCGGGCGATATTGCCGAGTAAAACCTTGTTGTCCATTTCCTCGAAGGACACCAGCTCCAGTGCGGATCCCGAGCTTGCGACTGGTGCTGCAGCGCGTTCGTTCGGCACCGCCTGCAGCTCTTGCCTGAGCGTCTCTTCCAGCTTTACCGAGGCAAGATAATAATAGGCATAGGCATTTTTTTTCAGCAGATTCGCGCCGTTAAAGCAAAGATTGGCTTGCCTGGGATTAGTGCAGTGCTCCGAAAACTCCATCAAGGCATTTGCCAGGCGCAGCGAAAAACCATCCAGTTGCGCATTCGCGGCACAGGAAGCAATCGGCACCAGACTCAGTAGAATCTCTTTGCGCCTGGCTGCAGAGAGTGAACTGGCATAGCGCAGTTCCTCAATTTGATTGGCAACCATGATGTTGTCTCCCAAGGATGATTGGCCAAGCCAGGCCGCACAATAAAACCGTCACTTCAATCGATAAAATACCCATTCAAGACCGCGCCACCGACAATTCCGGCACTTTTCATCATTCTGTCAGATTATTTCTCCATGGCAATATCTAATAAGCAATAAATGTAAAAATACATTAAATATTGTGATTACATTAATAATCCGGGTAAGCGAATACCAGAAAGGCAAAAGGAAGTTAGGGTTTTTGATGCACTTGCAGCCGCGCATGAAGCGACCCGGGAAGAGGTTCAACGCAGCGGCGGAACCGAGGGGGAAATACTCTGCTGCACAAGCGGATGGGCGTTGGGTTCCAGCACCTGGATAAAAATCTCGTTTTCCTTGATCATGCCCAGTTCATATCGGGCACGCTCTTCGACGGCGCCAGTGCCGATTTGCAAATCCTGAACTTCGGAATTCAGTTTGGCATTCCGTGCCTTCAAGTCATCATTATTATCCCGCGCGGCAGTCACTTGCTGATCCAGGTCCCATACGCGCAGCCAGCCGCCCTTGCCCAGCCACAAGGGGTACTGGACCAACACCAGCAAGGCAACCAGGCAAATCGTGATCAGGCGCATGGAAGCAACTGGCGGTTAATGTAAGAAAGGGTTCACTTTGGATAGTCTCAGCGTTGCGAGTACTTGCACCGCAACCAGCATATTCGCATACCCGAATGCATAGTCAAGAATCAATATCCGGCCAGAACCAATTTTGGCCGGATATTGTGGTTTTAACGCAGATTATAGAAGGCGCTGCGACCAGGGTAGCTGGCGATATCGCCCAGGTCTTCCTCGATGCGCAGCAGCTGGTTGTACTTTGCCATGCGGTCGGAACGCGACATCGAACCGGTCTTGATCTGCAGCGCATTGGTGCCAACCGCGATATCGGCAATCGTCGAATCCTCGGTTTCGCCGGAACGATGCGAGATGACCGCAGTATAGTTGGCGCGCTTGGCCATTTCAATGGCAGCGAAGGTTTCGGTCAGGGTGCCGATCTGGTTGATCTTGATCAGGATCGAATTGGCGACATGCTTCTGGATGCCTTCGCGCAGGATCTTGGTGTTGGTGACGAACAGGTCGTCGCCGACCAGCTGCACTTTCTTGCCCAGCGCCTGGGTCAGTGTGGCCCAGCCTTCCCAGTCATTTTCCGCCATGCCGTCTTCGATCGAGATGATCGGGTACTTGTCGCACCAGGTCGCCAGCAAATTGGTGAAGTCGGATGACGACAGCGCCAGGCCTTCGCCGTCGAGCTGGTATTTGCCATTCTTGTAAAACTCGGAAGCCGCGCAATCCAGCCCCAGCGCGATTTGTGTGCCTGGCTCGTAGCCGGCCTGCTCGATCGCCTGGATGATCAGCTTGATCGCCGCTTCATGATTATCAACCGATGGTGCAAAACCGCCTTCATCGCCGACCGCGGTGGTCAGGCGCTTGTCTTGCAGGATTTTCTTGAGCGTATGGAATACTTCGGCGCCATAACGGATCGCTTCCTTGAAGCTCGGAGCGCCAACCGGAATGATCATGAATTCCTGCAAATCCAGATTGTTGTCGGCATGTGCACCGCCATTGATCACATTCATCATCGGCACCGGCATTTGCATTGCGCCCGAGCCGCCAAAGTAGCGATACAGCGGCAAGCCGGATTCCTCGGCGGCGGCTTTGGCCACGGCCATCGACACGGCCAGCGTGGCATTGGCGCCCAGGCGGGCCTTGTTGTCGGTGCCGTCGAGGTCGATCAGGGTACGGTCGAGAAAGGCTTGTTCGTTGGCATCCAGT